>CAJKZL010000645.1 GCA_905204385.1 uncultured Odoribacter sp.
AGCGGTAGCGCATTTTTTCTGCCATAATGAAAGGATGGTACGGAAATTGAATACCTTAAATGTTTATCGGATGCAGGAAAAGTCGGTGGATAACCTGATTGCCGGTATCGAGGGGTCGAAGTCGGCGGGTTTTGCCGCTTTGCTGAATGCTTTGGGGATTCGCTATATCGGAGAAACGGCCGCCCGTAATCTGGCAAAAAGTTTTCGGACCATGGAAAATCTGATGGAAGCTACTTTCGAGCAACTGAAGGAAGTGGAAGACATCGGAGAACAAATGGCAAACAGTTTGTTGCGCTGGTTTGGAAAAGAAGAAAACCGCCGAATAGTGAAACGTCTGCTGGAGTATGGCGTACAAGCACAAATAAAGGAGAAGGAAGGAGAAAGCGATCAGTTGGAAGGACAGACCTTTGTGATTACGGGTACCCTGTCGCGGCCGCGGGAATATTTCAAGGAGATGATTCTGAATGCGGGCGGAAAGGTCAGTGATGCCGTTTCTGCGAAAACGGCCTATTTGCTGGCTGGGGAAAATGCCGGAAGCAAATTGAAAAAGGCGCAGAAGCTGGGGACTAAGATTTTAACTGAGGAAGAGTTCCGGCAATTGCTGGAATAAGTATTTTTATTTCGGGTTTTCTGTTCTCAGCGGAAAATATTATCTTTATGTGATGAAATAAAATGCTTTTTTTACGAACATAGATCAGCGGTAAGCGAAGCGGCGTAAAGGCCGTGGTGACCGCAACCAATATAGATTATGACAAAGAACGAAAACAAGAAATTACAGGAAATAATGACATTGGCAAGCGAAGAAGCCAGGCGTTTGGGAAATACTAAAATATCTCCCGAACACTTGTTTCTGGGCATTCTGCGTTTGAAACAGGCGTGGGCCATCGATGTATTGATTTCTCTGGGCATAGATTTTTATGAAGTGAAGTCCAAGATAGAACAAAAACTGGGACGTCAGCGGGATAAGAGTGAAGATATGCCTGAAAAGCTCGATTTCACGCTGGCTGCCAACAGCATTTTGCGGCGGGTGATGGAGGAGGCCTGGAAGCTGGGCGATGAAGAAGCGGAATCCGAGCATTTGATGTTGGCTATGCTCCGGAATCAGGCCGGTTTTGTGACTAAACTTTTTAATTCGATGGGAGTGGATTACGAAAGGTTTAAGGAGCAGTTATTGAAGGAGAAAACCCGTATGCAGTCGGATTTCGGCGAAGATGCCGATGAAGACGAAGGAGAGGAAGAATCCATGTATAATCCCTATCGTCAGAACGGCCCTTCCAAGTCGGATACTCCGGTATTGGATAATTTCGGTATAGATATTACCAAAGCGGCAGAAGAAGGGACGCTGGATCCCATTGTCGGTCGCGACCGGGAGATCGAGCGGCTGGCACAAATCCTGAGCCGGCGGAAAAAGAATAATCCGGTATTGATCGGAGAACCCGGGGTGGGCAAATCGGCCATAGCCGAAGGTTTGGCCATCCGTATCGTACAGAAAAAAGTGTCGCGGGTTTTGTTCGATAAGCGGGTTGTTGCTTTGGATATCGCTTCCATTGTGGCCGGGACAAAATACCGGGGGCAATTTGAAGAGCGGATGAAGGCTATCTTGAATGAACTGGCGAAGAATAAGAATATCATTCTGTTTATCGACGAGATTCATACCATTGTGGGTGCCGGCGGTTCCGGCGGCAGCCTGGATGCGGCCAATATGCTGAAGCCGGCCTTGTCGCGCGGAGAGATCCAATGTATCGGTGCGACCACGCTGGACGAATATCGTCAGAATATCGAGAAGGACGGAGCGCTGGAAAGGCGTTTTCAAAAGGTTTTGGTGGAGCCGACCTCTTTTGAAGAGACGGTGGAGATCCTGAACAATATCAAGTCACGTTACGAAGATCATCACAATGTCCGTTATACGGACGGCGCCATTAAGGCTTGTGTAAAGCTGACGATGCGGTATATCTCCGACCGGGCGCTTCCGGATAAAGCCATCGATGCCCTGGATGAAGCAGGATCGCGGGTTCATATCGCTAATATCGTCGTTCCGCATGTGATCGAGGAATTGGAAAAAGCTGTCGAGGAGATCAAGGAGAAAAAGAAAGAGGCGGTCAAGCAGCAGAATTTCGAAGTAGCTGCAGCTTTCCGGGATAAGGAACGGCAATTGTTGGCCCGCCTGGAGCAGGAGAAGGACAAGTGGCAGAAGGAACTCAGGGAAAACCGTGTGGTGGTGGACGAGGAAAGCGTGGCTGAAGTGGTAGCTATGA
>CAJKZL010000646.1 GCA_905204385.1 uncultured Odoribacter sp.
TTATTATAGAATAAGCCCCGAAAGTTTTATCTGGCTTTCGGGGTTTATTCTATGTATTATAATTATTCCGACAGGGTTCTTCCGGATCGTCAGAATTCACAGCACTTACGCGAAGTATACCCGGAGGACGGTGATTCTGATTATTAACCAAAGAAACCGATCCCTCGATGAGCTGACTATTCGGTCATTTTTCTCAGCAAAGTTTGCATATCGCATTTTTCTTTGAGTATACCGAAGAGTTGATCGATGGCTACCCGTTCCTGCTGCATGGTGTCGCGGTCGCGGATAGTGACGGCAGGGGCTTTCAGAGTCTGGTGGTCGACAGTGATACAGAAAGGAGTACCGATAGCGTCCTGACGGCGGTAGCGTTTACCGATAGAGTCTTTCTCGTCGTATTGACAGTTGAAATCGTATTTCAGCAGGTTCATGATTTCCTGCGCTTTTTCAGGCAGCCCGTCTTTCTTCACCAGTGGCATAATGGCCATCTTTACCGGGGCCAGAGCTGCCGGCAGGCGCAGTACGACACGGGAATCCTGTTTGCCGTCTTTGCTCAGGTCTTCTTCGCAATAAGCAGCCGACATAATCTGCAGGAACATCCGGTCTACACCGATAGAGGTTTCGATCACATAAGGCACATAAGATTCGTTCAGTTCGGTATCGAAATATTGAATCTTTTTACCGGAATATTGCTGATGTTGTGATAAGTCGAAATCCGTACGGGAATGAATTCCTTCCACTTCTTTGAAACCGAAGGGGAATTTGAATTCGATATCGGTGGCGGCATTCGCATAATGGGCCAGCTTCTCGTGATCATGAAAACGATAGTTTTCTTCCCCGAATCCCAGGAGCTGATGCCAACGCATACGGGTCGTTTTCCATTTTTTGAACCACTCCAGTTCCGAACCGGGGCGTACAAAAAATTGCATTTCCATCTGTTCGAATTCGCGCATCCGGAAAATAAACTGGCGGGCGACGATTTCATTACGGAAAGCTTTACCGATCTGGGCGATACCGAAAGGCACTTTCATGCGTCCGGTTTTCTGTACATTCAGGAAGTTGACGAAGATTCCCTGAGCTGTTTCGGGACGCAGGTAAATTTTGCTGGCTCCTTCTGCGGTAGACCCCATTTCAGTTGCGAACATCAGGTTGAACTGGCGTACTTCGGTCCAGTTGCAGGTGCCGGAGATCGGACAGACGATTTTCTCGTCGAGAATAATCTGACGTACTTCATTCAGGTCATTGGCATTTAAGGCATTGGACATCCGCTCGTGGAGAGCTTCTCTTTTGCGGATGTGTTCCTGAATCTGAGGATTGGTCTCCCGGAATAAGGCTTCGTCGAACTTTTCCCCGAACCTTTTCCGGGCTTTTTCAACGTCTTTCTCGATTTTTTCGTCGTATTTAGCAATCTGATCTTCGATCAGAACGTCTGCCCGGTATCTTTTCTTAGAATCTTTGTTATCGATCAAGGGGTCGTTGAATGCGTCCACATGGCCAGAAGCTTTCCAGATCGTCGGATGCATGAAGATCGCGGAGTCGATACCGACAACGTTCTCGTGCAGCAACGTCATGCTGTCCCACCAATATTTCTTGATGTTATTCTTCAACTCAACGCCATATTGTCCGTAGTCGTAGACGGCGCCCAAGCCATCGTAAATCTCGGAAGAGGGGAATACGAAACCATACTCTTTACAGTGTGAAACCAGTTTCTTGAATACGTCTTCTTGTGCCATAATTTTAATGTTTGCCAAATTTGACTTATCTAAAAGCGCGAATTTAGAATAAAAAACCGAGATATAGGTGGTCAATAGGCTATTATATGTTTATTTAGTCGAACGACCATTTGATGGCGAGGGTCGGGATCGCGTAGAATCCGTTACGTGCGCCGAAGTTCTGGCTCAGCTCCACCTCCGTTCCGACGCTGAGCTTAAACCGGTCGTCGATTTTCTTGAACTTGTTCAGGTTTAACCAGAACTGAGGTTCCGACAGGAAGATGAAGTTATGGTGGCTGCCATCCTCATAGAAGGTTTGCTCGCGCCACCAATCGGCAAAACCACTGAAAGTGCATAAGCCATCCTTTCCGAAATGGAGGAACCAGGTGCCCGTTAATTGGAAGTTGTTGGGGCTTTTATGCTTTTGGATATACTTATACATGGCGGTTAACGCGAATTGGATACGCGCCAACAGGACCGGATCAGCTAAAAAGTCCATCTGTGCACCTCCTTTACCGTTGCGGCTTTACCTGCCAGCTGTTTTCG
>CAJKZL010000647.1 GCA_905204385.1 uncultured Odoribacter sp.
CCCTCCAGTAAATCTTCCGGCTATATCACCAACACTTCCATCGACATTTGACAAGCGATAAATTCTACTCCACTGTTTTGCGCCTGACCGATCAAATTTTCTAAAGATTCGATTTTTTTCTTTTGCATCACCTTCCGCATCATTTTAGGCCCGATTCCCCCCATATTCAGATTCGACAGTTTTAGTTTATGACTTCCGGAAGGGAGCATAAAACCAAACATCCGGCCTATGATATCTTTTTTCACTTTTTGCGGGGTTTTGCTTTTTATCACATTCAACCCCCAAAAGGTAAAAAACAGCGTAACCTTCCTCCCTGTCGATGCTGCTCCGTTGGCGATGACAAACGCGGCAAGCGCCTTATCGAGATCATCGCTGAATACTACGATAGTTTTACCGTTTCCTTGTGTCGCACTCAGAGTCTCCGGTTTCTGCCCTCCTTTTTCCAGTACGGCAGCAATCTTTCCTTTTTCCTGGGTAATCTCTAACACCCGATTCCCCGTCATCTTGGCCCAGGATTGGACATCTTTAGCAAAACCGGTATCGGTAGCTGTTACCACCAATCGCTGTCCCACCTGCAATCGCGACATACTGCTTTTCAATTTCATCACCGGTCCCGGGCATTGTAAGCCACAAGCGTCTACCGTTAAGCAAGGATTTTCTTCTTTGGGAGACATACCGGAATTTTTATGATTTTCAGGTTTTCGAAAGTCCAGGAAATTATTCTGATCTGCAGTCACACATTCATAGGTTCTCAAACCACCTGTTAAATTATAAACTTCATAGCCATTTTGCGCTAAAATCCTGGAAGCAATATACCCCCTCAATCCCACCGCACAAAATACAATTACCGGAATATTTACCGGAATTTCCTTCATACGCTCCCTTACTTCATGCAAAGGGATATTCATTGCTCCCTCCAGAGAATGCAAAGCACACTCTTCTCCCGAACAGACATTGACTAAGGTGAGAGGTTCATTCCTTTTCTTTTGCAATTCCCTCCAACTCACAGGAGCCACTTATCCTGACAGAATATTATCGGCTACGAAACCAGCCATATTCACCGGATCCTTAGCTGAAGAAAAGGGAGGCGCATAAGCTTGCTCGACCTCCATCAAATCATAGACGGTTCCTCCCGACTTCAGGACTACCGCCATCATTTCCAATCTCTTATCCGCCCCTTCATATCCCACCACCTGTGCCCCCAACAGCTTTCCTCCATCGGGAGAAAAGAGAATTTTTATCGTCATATGATTCGCCCCCGTATATTAACCGGCATGGGAAGCTACATGTACGATGACTTCGCGGAAAGGAATTCCATAACGTTCCAGTACCCTGGAAGACAAGCCCGTGCAGCCCACAGTCAGATCAAAAATTTTAGCGATGGCCGTACCGATGGCTCCCCGGTACACTCTATAATTGCCTTCTACCAGATTATCGGCACATATCCGTCCTTGCTTATTTGCCGGCCCTGCCAGAAAGGTCAAAGAAGGCCGCTTACTCACCGGATGTATAAATTCCACCGCATCACCCACGGCATAAATATCAGGATGAGAGGTCTGCAGATATTCATTCACCCATATTCCCCCTGTCTCTCCAATCTCAAGTCCGCTATCCCGGGCTAAACGCACATCCGGCCGTACCCCGATAGAGAGAATCACTAAATCGGCGGACAGCAATTTTCCGCTCCGAAGACGGATTTCCAAACCATTTATCGTTTCTTTGAAAGCTTCCACAGCTTCATTCAAAAGCAAACCGATTCCTTTGACTTTAAAATGCTCATGGACGACTGCCGCTATTTCAAAGTCGACCGGAGTCATCACTTGTTCGGCCATTTCGACTACCGTTACGTCAATTCCTGCTTGCTTCAAATTTTCAGCCATCTCCAGGCCAATGAAACCAGCTCCTACCACTACCGCTTGCCTTACCTCATGCCGCTCCATCCAATTTTTGATCCGATCCGTATCTGCCACATTACGCAAAGTAAAAATACCTGCACAACCGATTCCCTCCAAAGGAAGACGAACCGGCTCCGCTCCCGGCGAGAGAACAAGCTTATCGAAAGATTCATAATATTCCCTTCCGGTACTCAGTTCCCTCACCAATAAGAGCTTCTTTTCGGGATCGATCATTTTTACTTCATGCCGGGTCCTCACCTCAATCCGGAACCGCGCTTTAAAACTATCGGGAGTCTGTACGAACAAACGATCACGTTCTTCGATTACCCCTCCCAGATAATAAGGCAATCCACAATTAG
>CAJKZL010000648.1 GCA_905204385.1 uncultured Odoribacter sp.
CGGTAAATCCACTCTGCTCTCGGTTGTATCGGCAGCAAAACCTGAAATAGCCAACTATCCCTTTACCACACTTGTCCCTAATCTGGGAATTGTCATTTATAGAGATGGCCGTTCCTTTGTCATGGCGGACATTCCCGGAATCATCGATGGGGCACATCAGGGGAAAGGATTAGGCATCCGGTTTCTCCGCCACATCGAGCGTAATTCCGTATTATTGTTTCTCGTGCCCTCGGATAGCAAAAATATACACGAGGAGTATAATATTCTGCTCAATGAACTGAAACAATATAATCCCGAATTACTGGACAAAAAAAGAATACTGGCGATCTCCAAATGCGATTATGCCGATAAAGAACTGCTCGCTGAAATGGAAAACGATCTGCCGGACATTCCTTATGTGTTCATCTCCTCGGTAGCCGGAACCGGACTTACCGAATTAAAAGATATCCTTTGGAAAACGCTGAATGAATCATAAAAAGTTTTCCGGAAAGTCCTTCACCGAACTTTCCGGAATTGCTGTTATTTATGCCTTTTTTTCAAAACTTCGATCACATCCTCCAGTCCGTATCCTTTTGCAATCAATAAAACGATGTAATGATACATCAAATCGGCAGCTTCATTCAAAAACAACTCCTCCTCATCGTCTTTGGCTTCAATGACTAATTCTACGGCTTCTTCGCCCACTTTCTGAGCAACCTTATTGATCCCCCGGGAAATCAGTCGGGCAGTATAAGACTCTTCCGGAGAATCGTTCTTCCGTTTCTGCAAAAAACGCTGCAGGAAAAACAAAAAATCCGCATCGGTATTTTCCTCATTCCAGCAAGTATCCGCCCCTGTATGACAAGTAGGTCCGACAGGCCGGACCTTCACCAACAAAGTATCCTGATCACAATCCGCTTTCAGGTCCACCAGATACAAAAAATGTCCGCTTTCTTCTCCTTTGGTCCATAATTTTTGGCGTGAACGGCTAAAAAAGCATACCTTACCTGTCTTCAAGGTCAGATCCAAGGACTCCCGATTCATATACCCCATCATCAAAACCACCCGGGTATCGGCATCCTGTATAATGGCAGGAATCAAATCCCGTTCATCAAATTTTAAGTTTTCCATTTCCATTGCAAATTTATTTTTTGTCCTAATTATATCACTCCATACGTTTTATTTATCCTCTCACTTCTATTCCCCGTTCCCTAAGATAGTGCTTCAGATCGGGGATAGTAAGCTCTCCATAGTGAAAAACACCGGCAGCCAAAGCAGCGTCCACTTTTCCTTCTGTGAAAACCCGGAAAAAATCCTCCGGCTTTCCGGCCCCTCCGGAAGCTATTATCGGTATACCTACCACCTCGCCCAAGCGAGCAAGCGTCTCTACAGCAAATCCCCGATGCGTGCCGTCATGGTCCATGGAGGTAAACAGAATCTCCCCGGCTCCTCTTTCCTCTACCTCGCGGGCCCAACCGAAAAGTTCCTTTCCGGTTTTAATTCTTCCTCCCTGACTGTATACCTGCCAGCCCGAATCTTCCCACCGGGCATCGATGGCAGCGACAACGCATTGTCTTCCAAAATGATAAGCCAACCGATCGATTAAGGTAGGGTCCGCAAGCGCAGAAGAGTTGACGGATATTTTATCAGCACCTTTTTTCAAGAGCGCTTCCACATCGTTCTCGGCAGTAATCCCTCCTCCCACCGTGAAAGGAATGCTGACGGCCTCCGCCACTTTTTCCACCCATTGCAGGCGGGTTTTCCGGCGATCGTTGCTGGCGGTAATGTCTAAAAAGACCAACTCGTCCGCTCCTTCATCGGAATAGCGACGGGCCAGTTCGACAATATCCCCTGCATCTTTTAAATCCACAAAATTCACCCCTTTTACGGTCCGGCCGTCTTTCACATCCAGACAAGGAATAATCCTCTTTGCTAACATAATTCACCTTCTTTACAATAACACAATACAGCCTTAGCCTGCTTTCAACCATTCTTCCAACGTCTTTTGGTTCAGCATTTCCAGACCCACCTTCTTTTCGTAAATAGCCTTACCGACGATGACTGCGCTTACTTTCGTTTCCGCAAATTGCCGGATATCTTCCATGGACCCGACCCCTCCTGAAGCGATAAGCTCCAGAGCAGGATAGCGCTCCGATAAATCCTGATATAACTCCAGGCCAGGCCCTTGTAAGGTGCCGTCCTTTCTGATATCCGTACACATCAGGTGCCGAAGTTCCCCTTCATAATTCCGGATAAGATCGACTATCGT
>CAJKZL010000649.1 GCA_905204385.1 uncultured Odoribacter sp.
CCGGAAGCAGTCACCGGCCCTGCCATATTGACACTAGCGGCTCCCGAAAGGTCAAACTTGACGTCTCTACCGCTGAAAGTGCCGTTTCCTTCCACTTTACATGCTCCCGACAACTCGATTTCTTTTAGAGCAGAACAAACGATAACGGCCCGGAACTTCTCACCTTGCTTGAAATTCACATTGCCTTGAAATTTGATTTTTAGTTCTCCTCCCCTTAAAGTCAATACCAATTGATTTTTCAAGCGTTCAGGAAAAGTCAGTTCCACTTTTGTTGCACTCCCCTGTGTCAACTGAATTTCCCAAGCTCCCGAAGCATCGATCTCAGAAATATACTCCCCGGCAAAACGACTTACCGTCGTACTTGTTCCTTGCGCCTGCAAACTAAATACAGTCAAACACATGACCATCACTAAGAATAAACTTTTTTTCATAACCTATTTATTTAAAATTGTTTCAGATATATGTTTAAACGGCTCTCCTCCGGAAGAGTTTAAATATCCACCTATCATTCGCCATTTTCGCTCCATGACGATCAAGCCTTCTACCGTCCTCCTCTTTTTCGTTACGCTCTACTGATTTCAATTATTTAATCTTCAATATCCGACGAACGAAATCAAAAGTTTCCTTACGGACTTCTGCCACGGACTTGGAAGTCAACTCACAGGCAATCACATGAGCGCCGGCTTCCGGAAAAGCAACCTTTACCTTTTCAGTTGCAGGAGTCCCCAGCTCCTCGAACATCTTCAATGCAGCCTTCACTTCTATGGTCTGATCCTGATGATCGTCATCTTTATAATAATATCCCAGGAAAACCGGCTGATGTACCTTCTGAAACTCCCTGCGGTTCATCCGCATGTCGAGCAGTTGTTGTAAATACACCTGAGCTTCCACCCTGTAACGACAATACCAGTACTTACAATCCTCGCTATCTGCAGGATCGTCCGACACCGAATACTTCCCTCCATGTACCACCCTGCTGATCTGCAATCCCCAGGGACCGCTCAACAAAGGCGCCAAAGGATTCTTTATCTTGATATTAGGGGAATACAAAATCAGGCCATCCACCAGCTCAGGATAATCGGCCGCCAGCATTAAAGCCAGGGTACAACCGGTCGAGGTTCCCATAATGACCACTTTATTCCCAAGTTTATGCGCAATGACCAAAGCTTCTTTTGCTGAATTATACAAATTGGCGGGAGTCATATCCAACAAAGGCTCGTCCTTTATTAAACCATGTCCGGCCAAACGGGGAAGGTAAGCATTTACTTTAAATTCTTTTACAAAATCACAGGTTAGTGGATAACCTTCATAGCGGCTGGCCGAAAAACCGTGCAAATAGAGTAAAACGAACTCCGTAGTCCTGGCAACCGAATCTCCCCACACTATAATGCTCTCATTACCGGGCTTCACCGGAAACTGTGCTTCCTGATCCAGGACATATTGCTCGATACTATCGATCCCTGCCGGAATCACCGGCAAATCGAGGTCTAATTCCGTCCGTCCGAGTCTGGGCCCTGCCCAATAAACAACCACCAAAAAGATGATGATAAGCAATGAAATCATATATCGTTTTTTCATAGTTTCCAACCTTACCCGGTTACACCACCCTCTTTTTCTTCCCCCCAATCTATAATCTATAATCTATAATCTATAATCTTTAAACTATCAACTTTAAACCTCCCTCATCACCATCTCCAAAGCCTTAGCCGCAGCCTTGGCAATATTCCTTTCCCGGGTAAAAGAAAATACAAATTTCCGGGCAAAAGTTTTCTCCGGAGTAGCCACCCCTATCCAAACTGTCCCTACGGGTTTGTCGGGAGTTCCACCGTCCGGCCCGGCAACTCCGGACGTCGCTACGGCATAATCGGTATGAAGCAGCTTTCTGACTCCTTCAGCCATTTGCAATACAACGGTTTCACTCACTGCCCCTTCGCGATCGATATCCTCGGCACTTACGCCCAGGACATGGATTTTCACCTCATTGGCATACGACACTACCGCTCCTTTAAAATAGGCAGAACTGCCGGGTACCGAAGTAATCATATGGGCAATCTCTCCTCCGGTACAGCTTTCGGCTGTCGCCAAGGTAACATTCTTTTTACGAAAAACCGTTCCGATTTGTTTTTCCAGGCTATCCTCTCCTTCGGTAAACCTCATCTCGCCCAAAACGCTCTTCAGGCTTTCACAGGTCTCGTCCAGACGATTTACCGCCTCTCACTTAGCGTTAATTC
>CAJKZL010000650.1 GCA_905204385.1 uncultured Odoribacter sp.
ATATACCCTGAATACAGGTGATATTAAGGACAAAATAGGCAACCAACTCAGTTCCGGCATCAAATTATTGAATATATATCCGGAAGAAATTGTATTCCGGTTTGCGGATGCTCAGCAAAAAAAGATTGCCGTTCATCCGGTACTGGACTATTCGCTCAAACGACAGCACATACTCAATCGTGTGATAACTATTCCCGACAGTATATGGGTAAGCGGTCCCGCTCCGGTGATCGACACACTGCAATATGTCACGACATATCCCCTGCAGATTAAAAACGTAAATAAAAATTTGAAACGGAAACTCGAACTTGTTCCTGTTCCGGAATGCACTTTTGCAGAAGAATCTGTAGAAGTACAGTTGGAAGTAGAACAGTTTACCGAATCCCGGAAGACTATTCCTATAACTGCACTATCCGTGCCCGACTCCATGAATATCCGGCTATTCCCGCCTCAGGTAAACATCAGTTACGAAATCGGGCTCAGCAAATACGATCAAGTCTCCGATGATAATTTTGTCTTTTCCGTGCGTTACCCCAAAAATTCGAATGTAACCTATCTGGAAGTAAAACCGTCTAAAGTTCCGGATTTTATTAAAAACCTCTCCTACTCCCCTCAAAAGGTTGAATTTATTCTTGAAAAAAAATGAAAGTGAGACACATCGGCCTGACCGGAGGCATCGGTTCGGGCAAAAGTACCATAGCCCACATCCTGAGTTTACTAGGCTATCCGGTCTATATCGCGGATGCCGAAGCTTCTCGTCTCATGAATAACCACCCCGAGATCCGCAAAGACCTCGTCGCTCATTTCGGAGAGATCGCCTATGAACAAGGCAGATTAAACAAAGAAGCCATCGCCCGTATCGTTTTTAAGGACCCGCAGGCTCTTGCCGTTTTAAATGCTATCGTGCATCCGAGAGTAATGGAACATTTTGAAAATTGGAGCAAGCAACAAAACTGCTCCCTCCTCTTCTTCGAATCAGCTATTTTATTTGAAGCAGGCTTAAACCGCTATTTTGCCACTGTCGTTTGCGTAACCGCTCCCGAGGAGGTCCGCATACAAAGGGTCATGAAACGCGATCACAGCAAAGCGGAACAGATATTGCAAAGAATACGTAATCAAATGGAAGATGCTGAAAAATGCGAACAAGCGGATTTTGTAATTTACAACGATGAAAATCATCCTCTTATCGAACAGATTCTCCACTTGGCGGAAGAACTCGAACAGAAGAAACAATAAAGTAAAAACATTAAAAATAATATAGTTATGGCAAAATTTGGAAAATGGATAGGAGCTGGACTCGGATTTGCATTGGGAGGTCCTTTGGGTGCCCTGCTGGGATTGTTCGTGGGGTCGGCTATCGATAATATACAGGTCATTAATCCTAACAATGCCAGCCCTTATGCCGATCCTGCCTCTCCCTATTCCGGAGGAAGGGGAGATTTCATGTTCAGCCTTACCGTACTGGCTACGGCGGTGATGAAAGCCGACGGACGTATCATGCGTTCCGAACTGGATTATGTCAAAGAATTTCTGAAACATAACTTTGGAATCGAAGCCACTCAGGAAGCGATGAAAATGATGAAAGAGCTGAGCACACGGGAAATTCCTCTACCGGAAGTGTGCCGGCAAATCCGCTATAATATGGATATTCCCTCCAAAACCCAGTTGCTCTATTTTCTCTTCGGGATAGCCAAAGCCGACGGACAAGTCAGCGAAGCGGAAACCCGATTGATAGAAAATATTTCCGATATGTTGGGAATCGGCAAAGCGACCTTCCGCTCTGTAAAGTCCATGTATTACGACGATCTGGAATCGGCCTATCAGATATTAGGCGTCTCCGGCTCGGCTTCCGACGAAGAAGTGAAAAAAGCCTACCGTAAAATAGCCATGGAAAACCATCCCGACAAGGTGGGCCATCTCGGAGAAGATATCCGGAAAGCCGCCGAAGAAAAGTTCACTCAGATCAATGTGGCCTATGAAAAAATCAAAAAGCAAAGAGGAATGAACTGAAAAAGCCTGCACCGCGATATTTATCCGGCAAGGCAAAATGCCGCATGCTTTACAAACGGCAATTGTTAAATATTATACTTCGGGACCCTTTTAAATTTAAATTTATTAGACTAGCTTTGCAGCTCATTTTGTAAAACTTCAAATAACAAGCCATGTTAAAGGAAATTTTATCTATTTCAGGGAAACCAGGGCTGCAAAAAATGATCAGCAATTCT
>CAJKZL010000651.1 GCA_905204385.1 uncultured Odoribacter sp.
CTTTTTTTAAATTTCCATATTGCATGTCCGGCCTCTGTTGCCTGCAGGGCAATAAAATCCGGCCAAGCTTTTCATACTATAAGCGCTATTCCACTACCACCGGGTTAATAATAAACCGGAAAACGTCTTCCAATATACGGGTATATCCTTCGTTCTCGATCTGAATAGAAACATGGTATACTCCCGCAGGAGCTTTAAAATCATAGGGCACTTCCATTCGTCCGTTGCCTTTGATTTTCAGATCGGAGCGGAAAATTTCTGCATTCCCTCCTTTCTCCGCCCGTATAGCGGATATCGAGTAAAAGATAGGAGCCGTCCCGTCCACCCCTTCGATCTCGGAAGTAGTCCAGGAAATACGGTTGGCCACCCTTAAGCGGTACTTTTTCAAGGTCTCCAGCACACTGGCATCTGTTTGATTTTCGGAAGGGTCCATCTGGTCCAGGCGGATTTTTATTTCATAAGCCTCGTCCTTCATTTCTTCAGATTTATCATAAATCAAATCCAGTTCGTCGCTCAACTGCTGTAATTGTTCCTTCAACGCTACGATTTCCGACACATGATTGATCGAATCCTTCAACAGATCGTCTAATTGCACATCCAAAGGTCTTAACTCTTTAAACCAGCGGTCCAGATATTGTTCATACACAATTTCAGATTCTTCCAGCAAACTGTCCATAGCAAAACGCAGGGAATCGGCCAGGCTGACGCTGGCAGACTGCAAACGCGAAATCTCGTTGCGTATTTCCACCGTATCGAAAATTTGCAATGAATCGATCGGATAGGCAGCATGCTCGGTTTTCATATAACCGACCGTCACCTCATGGCAACCGGCCAACGAAAGGCCCGCCAATATCAAAAACAATATTATCTTATTCATCTTCCTGCCATTTAAATATCAGTTAATAAAAAGTCGTATTCCAGGGAATGGACCACACCGTTCAGCGTCTCGATATTGCAAGAAGCCACAGCATTCTTCACAGGGACCGCCTTGGAGCGGCTGACCATATAAATCCGGATTTCTCCCTTTCCGGCGATATTCTTGTAATCTTCCTGAAAAGTATAGAGAAAAAGCTCCCCGTTCCCCAGCGTTTTATACATTCCACCGCCGATCTCCGCGTCGGAAGCCAATCCTTCGGAAGTCGTGACGAAATTTCCCCGCGGTATATCCGCCAGCATCAGGCGTTTGGGGATAATCAACTGCAAAAGCATCCGCCGGCAAAGGTCCGCCGGAATGTCGGTCACCCGATGCCAATACAGACTCTCGTCCACCTCTGAACCGCTCTCTTTCAACTGGTCCAGTTCATCATTATGATAAAGCATATACAGCAATATGCTCTTACTGGTGATGCCGAAAAAAGTGATCTGACCATAAACGCTATTTCCCTCGAACACCTCTTTCAGCCCGGCATGTTCGATCATGATCACGGTCGAATCCCAATTCCGGTGGTCCGAATGAAGGTATTCCCACATGGAGCAATCGTGCTTCCCATCGGCTAGCCCGGAATCATAATAATTATAATCGGTGCATGAGCAACAACTCCACGCTGCCAAAAGCACTCCTATTTTGAAGATAAGGCCTATTTTCTCCATAACCAATACGTATTTTGAGTCATCAAATCGTTTTTATTAAAGGCTTTCTTATCTACAGGGAGATATAAAGCCCCATTTTGAATATCCTGTGTACTGAGCGCCTGATAAGCATAACTCAACTGATCGAGGTAACCGTTGCGCACAATGTCGAAATAGTACTGCCCCTCGCCGAACAATTCACGCCGGCGTTCGTTGAAAATCTCCCGGCGCAGCGCTTCCGGTTCGGTACTCCCGGCGTATGCTTCCAATCCGGCCCTCTTCCGAATCCGGTCGAGGTCGTCTTTCGCCGTCGTCTTTTGGAGCCGCGCGCGGCATTCGGCACGCAGCAACACGACGTCGGCCAACCGCCAGAAAACATAATCGCAGTCGGTGGCTACAGGTACTTTCCCCTGACCTTCCAACATCTCCGAATTGGTTTGATAATGGTAATCACGCCATTTGTGGATAAAAGCATACGGAGAGGTCACCTCTTCTCCTTCCACCGTATAGCTGACATGGCCCAAATCGTACCAGAACTCTTTCCGCCTCAAATCATTCTCTTCGGGATAGATTTCTTTCACCGTTTTCACTGAAATCCGGTTGTATTCCTGATTTTTATCGGTGGACAGGGATTGCGGACTGACATTGGT
>CAJKZL010000652.1 GCA_905204385.1 uncultured Odoribacter sp.
GTTAGGAAAGGATCTTTACAGCTTTCGATAATGTTTATGTTTCTTTTTCGGGAGGGAAAGACAGTGGGGTGTTCTTGCATTTGTGTATAGACTATATCCGTAAGAATTGTCCCGGACGCAAGTTGGGGGTATTTCATATGGATTATGAAGTGCAATACAGTGAAACGATCAGTTATGTGAATCAGGTGTTAGCGTCGAATGCAGATATTTTGGACGTGTACAGGGTGTGTGTGCCTTTTAAGGTCCCTACATGTACTTCTATGTTTCAGAAGTATTGGCGTCCCTGGGATGAGGAGAAAAGAGATTGCTGGGTGCGTGAAATACCCGAAGGGGCTTTTCTGCGCAAGGATTTTCCTTTTTTTGGCCGGGCTATGTGGGACTATGAGTTTCAACGCAGTTTTGCCCGTTGGATTCATGTGCGGAAAAAGGCCAAGCGGACTTGCTGCCTGGTGGGCATCCGTACGCAGGAAAGCTTAAACCGCTGGCGTTCTCTCCATAACGGCGGGTCTCGCCGTTATCGTAAACTGAAATGGACGAAATGGCTTTATCCGGGAGTGTACAATGCTTATCCTATATTCGATTGGCTGACGACGGATGTCTGGGTGGCCAACGGGAAATTTCATTGGCCTTATAACCGGCTTTATGATCTTTATTATCAGGCAGGAGTACCTCTGGAAAGGCAACGGGTAGCCAGTCCGTTTATCTCTGAAGCCCGTGCCGGACTAAGTTTATACCGGGCTATAGATCCCGATATGTGGGGACGTATGATCAACCGGATCAACGGCATCAATTTTACCGCAATATATGGGAATACTTCTGCAGTAGGCTGGCGACAAAAGGTCAACCTGCCGGAAGGGTATACTTGGGCAAGCTATATGCAATTTTTATTGAATACTTTGCCTGACGATATCCGGCAGAATTATTTGAATAAACTGTCCGTCAGTATTCAATTTTGGAGGGAAAAGGGAGGTTGCCTGGCCGAGAGTACCATCGAGAAATTGCAGGCGGCAGGAGTCAAAATAACGGTGGGTGATAAAAACAACTATAAAACGGACAAGAAGCCTGTCCGGATGGAATATATGGATGATATCGATCTTCCGGAGTTCCGGGAATTACCCACTTTCAAACGGATTTGTATATGTATTCTGAAAAATGATCACACTTGTAAGTATATGGGATTTGCCCCCAATAAAAGAGAAAGGAATATGCGGATGCAGGTGATGGAGAAATATTGGAAATTAATACATTATGAATGAGTTTAAGAGTCCTGTTTATAAGATTTTAGCTGTTCCGGTCGAGAAGGTGGTTGCCAATGATTACAATCCCAATGTCGTTGCTCCGCCGGAGATGAAACTATTGGAACTATCCATCTGGGAAGATGGATACACTATGCCTTGCGTATGTTACTACCTATCCGACAAGGATCAATACGAGTTGGTCGACGGATATCATCGTTATCTGGTATTGAAGACGTCGCAGCGGAGCTATGAACGGGAAAAAGGCTTGCTGCCGGTGGCTGTGATCGAAAAGGATATCTCCAACCGCATGGCTTCGACCATCCGGCACAACCGGGCGCGGGGCACTCACAACGTGGAACTGATGAGCCATATTGTGTCGGAATTGACCAAAGCCGGCATGTCCGATCAATGGATACTGAAACACATCGGCATGGATAAGGACGAATTGTTGCGACTGAAGCAAATATCCGGTTTAGCCGAGTTGTTTGCCAATAAAGAGTTCAGTATCACCAAAGAAGGATAAAAAGTCAGCGATTAAAGTTTATGAATCGTTTTCATCAGTTGTTCTCCCAGGCCAATGGAATATCCCTGTGAAATAAACACAATCCGGTTAAACGTATCCGCAATCACGAAGATCGGCAGGTTATCGTGCGATAGCTTTAGGTTTTCCTGAATCATATTTTGTATTGCATGATTTTGGTCCACGCCGAAAGTGATGGTCTGGGGAAGACCTGGAAATTCATCCTTGCGGAAATTTTTAAGTTGCCGGTCGTCCGGGAAAAGCAGCACCATCCCCCGTCACCATTGCTCGAAATCGTTTTTTAAGGCGGCAATATCCCGGAGGGCATGGTTGCTAGGTTCCTGGCGGGCTCCCAAAATTCCTACGATAAAGTAGCCCCGTCCGGTAGTTTGCAATATGCTTTGAGGTGTTGTTTTGTTTTCAGCTATAAATAAGGCTTCG
>CAJKZL010000653.1 GCA_905204385.1 uncultured Odoribacter sp.
TATTCCCCTCAACATCCGCTAGCGCCGGATGATTTCAAAATACTCGTTCCACGTTCTATCCAACACATAGAGCAGATCGGTGGAATGAGACAAAATTCTGCCTTGCGGCCATATCCCTCCTTCCAGAAAGAAAAAATGGCGGGTAACGGATTCGAGATTCAGACCGCTGCGCAATTCGTTCCGCATAAAACTGTTCAGGACTGCGGTTTTCCAAACGCTCCGGCGTTGTTCGTTCAGTTCTGCATACAAGGCCGCCATAGCCTCGGCCTGGCCGGAAGCCTGGGAAAGCAAAAGAGGTATCCGATACAATGCCCCTCCGGGGGGAGCAATTTCCGGCAACTTTTCAGCCAATTGACGATATTTTCCAAGAAGGAAAACCACCAGTTCCGCAATGGAATGATTCTTAAGGGTTTCTTTATGCACCGCCCACTGCTCTGCAAGCATGCGGACGGCATCTTCGAACAATCGGTCCTGATTTCCGAAATAGTGATACAGCAATCCTCTCGCCATTCCGGTATGCTGCTGTATATCGGAAACGGAAACATTCACGAATCCTCTTTCGAGAAGCAAGCCGGCAGTTTTCTGAAGAATAATCTCCTATGCTTTCATGTCTTGAACGTTTGTTCACCAAAGGTACGAATTGTTATTTATCGGGCAATAGTTCTGTCCTTTTTTATTTTCCATGCGTAAAAAAGAAAAAAGAAAATCGCTATGCCTGAATTTGTCAACGATTGGATTATTGTACTCAACGATTGGATCTGGACTTATCTGCTGATCTTTTTTTTGACAGTAGCAGGGATCTATTTTACAATCCAAAGCAGATTTGTACAATTCCGCTATTTCCGGGAGATGTTTCGCCTGCTGGGACAGGGAATAAGCGGAAGCAATAGCCGGACCTCGGTATCTTCCTTCCAGGCTTTTTGCATCGCCACAGCCTCGCGGGTAGGTACGGGCAATCTGGCCGGCGTAGCGACAGCCGTAGCCCTGGGAGGGCCGGGAGCCGTTTTCTGGATGTGGATGCTGGCACTCATCAGCGCCGCCACAGCTTTCGTCGAATCCACCCTGGCACAACTTTATAAAGAAAAAGGAGAAAAATCGTTTATCGGAGGCCCCGCTTTTTACATCAGCCGGGGACTAAAAAAAAGGGGGCTAGGCATCCTCTTTGCCATCATTATTTTAATCACTTTCGGCTTGGTATTCAATTCTGTCCAGGCCAACACCATCGCCCTGGCTTTTAAAGAAATTTACGGGATCTCTCCTTTTGTGGGAGGCGGGGTGTTAACCTTTTTCACCCTGGCGACCATTTTCGGCGGCATTCACCGCGTAGCGAAAGTGGCAGGAATACTGGTGCCCCTGATGGCTGTAGCCTATATCCTTGTTGCGTTTTATATTTTACTGGACCACCTTCCGCAACTTCCGGCATTGATCACCCATATCGTGACGAATGCGTTCGGTATCGGTCAAGTGGTGGGGGGAGGCATCGGGGCCACCGTCATGCAAGGAGTCCGGCGGGGACTTTTCTCCAACGAAGCCGGGATGGGATCGGCCCCGAATGCAGCAGCCACCGCCAGCGTTTCGCACCCGGTGAAACAAGGCCTGATCCAGGCTTTGAGCGTATTCACCGATACCCTCGTCATCTGTAGCTGCACGGCTTTCATCATCCTGCTGTCCGATGTACCTCTCGACGGGACGCTGAAAGGCATCCAGCTCACCCAGGCAGCATTGCAAAACGAGGTGGGAAAGTTCGGCGCCCAATTCATCGCCTTTAGCATATTGTTGTTTGCCTTCAGTTCCATTGCCGGCAATTATTCTTATTGCGAAACCAATCTGTTCTTTATCTCCCGGAATCGGCTGATTTTACAGTCGTACCGGCTGGCCGTCGGGGCCATGGTATTTTTCGGCTCGGTAGCGGGCCTCGATCTGGTATGGAACCTGGCCGACCTGACCATGGCGATGATGACGCTGATCAATCTGACAGCCATCGGGCTTTTAGGCCGATTTGCCCTGAAAGCACTGAAGGACTACCAAAAGCAAAAAAAGCAAGGCATTAAAAGTCCGGCATTCACGGCCCGATCGATACCTGAAATCGAAGATCAGCAAACCACCAGGCAAACTCCTCCAACCCACCTACCCAGAAAAACACCCCCTCACCCCGAAAAACCCGCCACTACGGACGGGCAGTC
>CAJKZL010000654.1 GCA_905204385.1 uncultured Odoribacter sp.
CAAGCCCCAACGCAAAGATGTGCTTTCGGTGTTTGCAGGCTTAAGGCCCTTGGCTGCTCCCAAAAAAGAAGGAAAGAGCACGAAGGAAATTTCCCGAAGCCATAAAATCTTTGTCTCTAAGCATCAGTTGGTGACCATCACGGGAGGGAAATGGACTACCTACCGGAAAATGGCCGAGGATACCGTGGACAAAGCGATAGAGCTGAAATTGCTGGATAAGAAAGAATGTGTAACCAAAAATCTGCATATACATGGTTACCAGATCGATCCGGATTTAAGAAATCATCTTTACATTTATGGTTCCGATATTCCTGCTATCCGGGCTTTGATGGAGTCCGACCCGAAAATGGCGGAAAAAATCCACCCGAAACACGATTATTCGGTAGCCGAGGTGGTTTGGGCTGTTCGCGAGGAAATGGCTTTGCAAGTAGAAGATGTGTTGGCAAGAAGGGTGCGCTTGTTATTTCTGGATGCCCGCGCTGCCGTTGAAGCAGCACCTAAGGTAGCGGAGATTATGGCACAGGAATTGGGAAAAGACAAGGCCTGGGAAGAAGAGCAGGTGAAAGCGTTTACCGAACTTTCGAAACATTATATTTTAACAGTGTGACCGGGAGAAATATGCCGGTTCGCTGAAAGCCCGACAGCTTCGGCGGACCGGTAAGTTATGTCCATGTCATACTCTAATATTTACATTATGGAAGAACAATTTATCGTATCCCTTGATCAAGGCACCAGCAGTTCAAGAGCAATCGTTTTCGACCGTAAAGGGCAGATCCGCTCCGTAGCTCAGCAAGAATTTCGTCAAATCTTTCCTCAATCCGGTTGGGTCGAACACGATCCCCAGGAAATCTGGTCTTCCCAGGCTTCTGTTTTGGCCGGAGCGATCACATCCATAGGCATAAACGGTTTGAACATTGCAGCTATCGGCATCACTAATCAGCGGGAAACAACTATTGTATGGGACCGGGAGACAGGAAATCCGGTTTATAATGCCATCGTCTGGCAGGACCGGCGCACTTCTGCCTATTGCGATTCCTTAAAGGCAGAGGGAAAGACGGAGTTTATCCGTGAAAAGACAGGGTTGATTATCGATGCTTATTTTAGTGCCACCAAGATCAAATGGATACTGGATCATGTGGAAGGCGCCCGGCGGAAAGCCGAGGAAGGACGCCTGGTGTTCGGTACGGTGGACAGTTGGCTGATTTATCGCTTGACGCGGGGAGAAGTACATGTCACGGATGTGACCAATGCTTCGCGGACCATGCTGTATAATATACACGACCTGAGATGGGACGAGGAATTGCTGGAGCTTTTCGACATTCCCCTGTCGATGATGCCGGAGGTGAAATCTTCAAGCGAAGTTTACGGATATACCAAAACGACGCTTTTTGCCCACAAAGTTCCGATTGCCGGTATTGCGGGAGATCAGCAGGCTGCTTTGTTCGGACAGATGTGTACGGAGCCGGGTATGGTGAAAAATACTTATGGCACCGGTTGTTTTCTGTTGATGAACAGCGGCGACAAGCCGGTTTTTTCTAAAAATAATCTGTTGGCGACCATTGCCTGGAAGATCGGCGATAAAGTTTCATATGCCCTGGAAGGGAGCATTTTTGTCGGAGGAGCCATCGTCCAGTGGTTGAGGGACGGACTGGGAGTGATCCGTTCGTCCGCGGAAGTGGAAGCATTGGCCCGGCAGGTGCCTGATGCCGGCGGGGTATACTTCGTGCCGGCATTGACGGGATTGGCTGCACCCTATTGGGATCAATATGCCCGTGGTGCAATTTCCGGTATCAGCCGGGGAACTACCGCAGCTCACATTGCGCGTGCCGCTCTGGAGGGGATTGCTTTTCAGACCATGGACGTGGTAACGGCCATGATGCGGGATGCTGAGATAGAACTGAAAGAATTGCGGGTGGATGGAGGCGCTGCGGCGAACAATTTATTGATGCAGTTTCAGGCAGATATCCTGAATACAACCGTCATCCGGCCTAAAGTGATTGAAACGACGGCGCTGGGAGCGGCCTACCTGGCAGGGCTTGCCGTGGGTTATTGGAAGGATCTGGAGGAGATCAAACAGCAGTGGCTCATGGATCAGCGGTTCGAGCCCTCTGCTGATGAAAAGACTGTGGAAAAGCTGAAAGAAGGATGGAGGGATGCTGTTGTCCGGGTTATTCGTTAA
>CAJKZL010000655.1 GCA_905204385.1 uncultured Odoribacter sp.
TCTTCGGTTTTATTATCGTGTATCCGGCCAGCAATTTAAGCTCATGGTTACCGTTTATTCCGTAAACCTTCCTTTACGTCTTCCTGCTGTGGGGCTTTTGGTTGCCGCTCCGAAGGACGGAGGCTTGGAAGTGACATGGAATCCTTATCCGGAAGGGGATGTTTATTATAAAGTGGAGATTTTTTCCCGGGATATGGACCTGAAAAAGCCCTTTTTCGTCAGCCGCATTCAACCTGCCGGGACCGGAAAATTGGTGGTGAAGGCAACGACTGCCGGCGAATTGAATAAAATCGGTCAGCTTCAAGCCGGCGAGACGTATACGGTGCGTTTGACGGCATTGCTGTATGAGCCCTTTAAACGATGGGTATAGTTACGCTAATGTACAGGCTGTTTCGTATTTTACAAAGAGTTGGCTGATGGAATGAAAAGTTCCCGTTTGTATATGTTCGCCGTTATGCTAGAAAGAAAGTAGTGAGGGTTTGTGCCAATGCCTGAGGTTGCTCAGCATGGATGCTGTGGTGAGCTGCAGGAAGGGAAACGAACCGGGCGAGAGGGAAAAGGAGTCGTATATCCGGTTCATCGGCTGCCGATAGATAATCGGATAACTCCCCCCTGATAAAGAGCAGGGAATACGGATAAGGTGTTGGCTGGATCGGAGGATTCCACGCGGTTAGTTCGGCAAGATGATCCAGTAGGGCGGAGATATTTATTTTCCATTCAAAATTACCCTCCCTTTTCCGGATGTTTTTGAAGAGAATCTGACATAGTTCCTCTTGCTTTATTTCTTTCCGGATAACCTGATGCACTTCTGAGGTGGAGTGGCATGTTTCGAATGAAAATGTACGGGCAAATTCCAGCAGAGGCCGATGAAAGGAATGATGATGCGGTGGATAGTTTTTGGGAGCGATATCGATAATGGCTGCCTTTTGGGCGATTCCCGGTTTTTTCAGTAATGATAGCATCAATGTTTTGCCGCCCATCGAATGACCTGCAATATAAGGTTTTTGGGGTAATTGGAGGCGTTGAATGAAGGTTATGATATCCTCGGTTAAGTTTTCGTAGCTGTGTTCGGGTGAGTGAGGAGAGTTGCCGTGATTCCTTAGGTCGGGGAGGATCACATGGAATTTCTCTGCCAGGAATCCGGCGACAGGCAACCAATTCTCGGAAGCACCCCATAATCCGTGGAGGAGGATCAGGGGAGGACATTCAGGATTTCCCTTTTCTCTGTAAAATAATTGCATTGCTCTATGATTTCTCTTTATTTCACTTCTTTATTTATGGCTTGCATGCTCCGATGAGCAGTATGGGATTGTCTTCTTCTTTTGTGTTATCGTATAATGCCTGTAAAGCCGGTGAAATGCTATCTTTTTCCAGTTGTTTTTCTGCAATTTCCTTTATAACGCTTGCTGTTATCGGAAAGGTGAAGTATTCTGAAATGCTGAATCCGTTGAGTGGGATCGAAATTCCCAATGTATCCACGTACAATTCCTCGATGTGTTTACCGGTGTTTTCCCTTTTATCAACAAGGAAGCAATGGACATCCTTTAGGGTAGCGAATTTTACCTTGCCCTTCTGATCTTTTTCCAGATACATGGGACGCACATTGATCAAATGCCAACGACTGTTTTCGAAATAAGGAATGATGATCAGGGAAAATTTCGGATCGTCGTTTTCCGTACATTTGATGGTTACGTAGGGGGATTTCTGGAATTGGCGGACGGTATAAAGGGTATCCAGTCCGTCCGATAGCAAGCGAATCGTGCCATCAGGCAGCTTATAGCAGGGAATGCCGTCGAAATCCTTGGCGATATGACGGTGCGGAAGTCCGTCCAGGATCTCTCCCTTGAGGGTCATCAGACATAGGCTGTATTTTGTTGTATCCCTGGGGTAGGCACGCACCTGGCAGAGCAGGGTGTCGTCCCTGATTTCCTGAATTAGTCCAATGGGGAAAGGCATCGTTTTCCGTCCGGCAAATGCTCCGTTGTGGAGATTATAGCTGGACAGGTTACTGTCCCATTCCGATAGATAAAGCAGTCCATTCGGTTCATCTATGAAAGCACTGTAATAAGTTTGGTATTCTTCCGGGCCCCGTCCCTTGGTGGCCAGACGACGGATATGCTTGCCTTGCCTGTCGAATTGTTGGATTTCATCTTGGCTGAGCGCCAGGAT
>CAJKZL010000656.1 GCA_905204385.1 uncultured Odoribacter sp.
TTCCAAAACCAAATGGCTGCTGTAGAATGCCCCGATCACGATGATGCCTCCGATGTCGTCGACCACGGCAAAAGTAGTCAGAAAGATTTTCAGGCTGAGGGGAATCCTTTTGCCCAGCAGCGATAATACTCCCAGCGAAAAAGCGATGTCGGTCGCCATCGGAATGGCAGCTCCCCGGCTGGCAGGACCCGCAGGACAGATCAGGGTGAAAATAAGAATGGGAACGAGCATTCCTCCGCAGGCCGCTACCACCGGCAACAAGGCTTTGCGCAGGGAAGAAAGTTCTCCCACCAGGATTTCCCGTTTGATTTCCAGGCCCACAGAAAAGAAAAAGACGGTCATCAACGCATCGTTGATCAATGACATCAGCGTCATATTGGAGCCGTGGATGTGAAATAAATTGAAACTCCCGATGCGTACGACCACCTCCTGGGCGAAAAATTTGTCGTAAGCATCGCTTAAAGGCGAATTGGCAATCACCATCGCTGCTGCTGCAACAAATAATAAGATAGCACCACCATTGATTTTATTATGAATAAAATGTCGTAAAGCCGACTTGAATCCGTTACTTTCCATAAACATTTGTTTGTTTGAACCAGGCAGCAAAGTTGCGTATTCCCTCCTCCAGAGAAGTCGTAGCCTGATATCGGTAATCGGTTTGCAATTTTGTCGTGTCCGCCCAGGTCTGATAGACGTCGCCGGGTTGCATGCCTACAAAAACTTTTTGGGCTGTCTTACCCAACTGTTCTTCGAGTAATCCGATGAAATCCATCAGCTTTACCGGAGAACCGTGACCGATGTTATAGATGACGGCCGGTACTCCCGGGACATCTTCCCGCACTAAGCCCGGGTGGTCGAGTATTGTGACGATCCCGGCGATAATATCGTCGATATATGTGAAATCCCGGGATAAACGTCCCTCGTTGAATATCCGGATCGGTTTATCTTCCAGGATAGATCGGCCGAAAAGCATCGGTGCCATGTCCGGGCGTCCCCAGGGACCATAAACGGTGAAAAAGCGTAGTCCGACAGTCTGGAGGCCGTAGAGCCGGGAGTAGGTATAGGCCATCAGTTCGTTACTCTTTTTGGTGGCGGCGTAGATACTGACCGGATGATCGGCCCGCGCATCTTCGCGGAACGGTACTTCGGTCGAATTGCCATATACCGATGACGAAGAAGCGAAAATCAGACGGGGAATATGATGGTGGCGGCAGCCTTCCAATATATGCAGAAAACCCGACACATTGCTGTCGATGTAGGTCTCCGGATGTTCGAGGCTATAACGTACTCCGGCTTGTGCAGCCAGGTTGATTACCGTATCGAAGGTCCGGGAAGCGAAAAGTGCGTCGAGGGCAGGTTTGTCACAGAGGTCCATTTGCCTGAACGTATAATTGGGGTAAAGGGTAGAGCGGTATTCCTGTTCTTGACGGGAAAGATCGATTCCGCATGCTTTTAAACGGGCTTTTTTCAGGGATACGTCGTAATAACTGTTTATCGAGTCGATGCCATAAGTGGCTATGCCTTGCCGGGCAAGAGCTTTCGCGAGGTGGTAACCGATAAATCCGGCACTTCCGGTAATTAAAACTTGCATTAGGTTCGTTGCTTTAATTAAAAAGTAAATTGCTGATTACTTAACAATCGATGTTTATATTTTTGATACAAAGTTAAAAAGTATTTATAACAAAAATAGGTATATCGGATGAAATAAAAAAATTAAGTCGCCATGAATTGACGACTTAAATTACTAACCCTAAACAGAAACAAACTATGAAATTGATTCTTACACAAAGGTAATACTAATTGTGAACGCTTCAAATTAAATATTGTTAATTAGACACAATAAGTATGTGCCTTTTGTGTATGGGGTTAATCACTTTATTATGAGTTGTTTATTCGTCTTCACAAAAGAGCCCTTTTTCTAGCCGGATGGGAATAATCCGGTTGGCTAATCCGGCATCGTAAGGGAGTTTTACTTTGATATAATTGTCTGTGAATCCGCAGATATACTGTCCGATTTTGTTGTCTTCGAACAATACAGGACGGGTTTCCCCTTCGAACCGGTGATAGAAAGCGGTTAATTTTTTTTGTGATACGGAAATCAGCCGGTTTACCCGCCGGTGTTTTTCTTCCTGAGGAACGGTCAGGGGGATATCCAGCGCTTTG
>CAJKZL010000657.1 GCA_905204385.1 uncultured Odoribacter sp.
CTTTAAATTTGCAGCGTAATCCAAATAAAAAAAGGATTACGCTATTTTTTAACACATACTGTAAGTTTTTTTTGATTTTCCACTCTCTACGGGAGAGAGTGAAGAAACAGGAACAAATATACGTATATTGTGATAATATACTATAATTAAAGTGAAAAAAATATCTTAGATAATAGAATTTAACTAATGTAGAAAAATATTATTATTCCATTAAATCATCTGTTTACCCAACAGATGCCGGTCCAAAACGTAGATACCATAACATGTAAATCCCTCTCGTAGCCATCTTTCAATTGAAGACGGTATAAGATAAATTAGCTAAATAAGGTGTTCCTTTTTTTCCTGTATAATCCCGCCACGTGCACCAAGGCGGGATTTACAGAAACATCCGGGAATGGTAAAATTATCGGTGGTAAAAGCCTCTTTGGGAGTGGTTAACCGCCGTCCATCGTCCAGACGGGAACTGAAGAATTTGAGCTGATATCTTTCGCGGTCGGGCCCGGTCAATCATCCACCGCTAAAATGAAGTCAGCCACTTGATTATTAACCGCATCCAGTGCGGAATGATCCAGTTCTTTCAGATAGATTCGGGTCGTTTTTTCCGACGTATGCCCCAGACACTCACCAATAACATGAACCGAGGCACCGTTCACCTTGGCTATCGTGGCCCATGAATGGCGGGCCGCATGAAGTCTCAGCGGGAATTCCAAACCAATGACCCGGGAAATCTTTCCCAGGGAGTAACGAATCCTATGGTAGGCACTTCTATAACCAGCGTACGGATCCCGTTCTGCCGGAAACAACGGGAAGATGTATTCTCCCGGTACATTCTTGTATCTTTCCAGGATACGACTGATCTCCTTGTTTATACCTACCCGCATCAATTGATCGGTCTTGTGACGCCTGTAACAGATTTCACCCGGGAAAACATGCCTCTTTTTTAGCAATGCAATATCGACGAATGACATTCCACGCGTGTAAAAGCTGAACATGAAAATGTCCCGGGCAAGAGATAATGGGCTGTCCTTTTCCAGTTCAATTGCGGATAGTGTTTTAATCACAACCGGATCAAGGGAGCGTTTGAGAGTTTTTTCCGTTTTAATGCTTATATCGCGAAATGGGCAAGGAAGTTCCAGGCCCATCTCCCGACATCCCTTCCTGAAAAGAGCCTTGATATTATGCAGATAAAAACCAATGGTGTTATCGCATATACCCGAAGCGAGTAGTTTCCCCTGGTAGTCGGAAATGATCCGGGAAGAGAGTTTTATGAAAGGAAAATCCTTTTTTCCCAGGTACCTCTGCATGGAACGCAGGCTGGAGGCGTATGCCCGGGCTGTTCCCTCATGACCGCATTCACGAAGCTCTCGGATTTTCCGTGAAAAATAGAAATAAAAACCGGCTTCACGGGTTAACACGCCGTAAGTCCTGAACACGTCCTCTATTTCATATTCCCGGGATTTCTTCTCTATCATTGAAATACACTTTAACAGTACCCTTGAGATACTTTCGCACCTGTTGTTGATCCTCCGAATCGACTCCGGGGTGTTTTCCCCGCCGTCGATAACCCTCCCTTTTACGGGATCAAACAGGGTATCCGGGATGCTGAATCCTGTATAAACAACCTTTTTCCTTCGCTTGTGAAGAACCTGAACGACTAACGGGAATTTGCCGGACCGGTTGCTCCTTCCTTTTACCAATACTGTTTTAACTGTTGCCATAAGTTTTTTATTAGTTAGACATTTGACACTTCCTTGTTTCCTGGAAAGGAAGCATAAACTTATATGCATCAAATCGGAAAAAGACCAAAAAAGTTCAGTAACCAAGCGGGAAAATTGCACGAAAGAGGGGAAGTCGGTTCCAGACCCGTCGGTAAGGAAACGGTACGTCTTGTATGTATAGGATTTTTTTCAACTTGCCAAACATGAAAAATGGAACAGGGTGAGATGGTAAAGCATGTCCCAATACATCCCCAAGTAAACCACGGGGATTAAGCATGGCAGATGGGATTTTTTCGCTGCACAAGACAAAAAAGGCGGCCCCACCTGCCGCCTGTAGATTGATAAAGAGAGAATTCCATCCTACGCGAGATGATCAAAGCCATATGGATCCAGCTTCCACATCCCCCGCCTGGTAGGTATAGGAGATGAACTCCTCAAG
>CAJKZL010000658.1 GCA_905204385.1 uncultured Odoribacter sp.
TTCGCTTTGACGTATTTTTCCAAACTGGGTGTCATCCTGTATGTTGTGTTCTCCTGCCCGTACCTGATCGGAATGTTCACGGTTCATTTCCTGACTGGTGTAGTTTTCGTTGTTCCCGGTTGTACCGTGCTGTGAAGATTGTCCGGCTCTTTCCGAATAATTTTCGTTGTTGTTTGTTGTGTTCATAGTTGCGTGTTTTAATTGTTGATACTTTGTTTCCGGATATTCCCGGTTTATGATTGTCTGAATTATTAACGTTGTTGTTTAAGTTATGTTGGTTAAATAATATAATAGTAATCTGATTTATAATAATTTATTGGTTGTTGAATAATGAGTGTAGTGATTAATTAATTTCTATTTCGCCTCCATCGATATAATCGTCCCAGGCGGTATCCAGTCGAATCATAAAATGAATTTTACCGTCGGATATTTCGGTGATCAATTCGGTTAACTGATTCCGGTAGATGGGGATCCGTTCGGAGATGATCTGACTGAAGAAAGGTGCTTCTTTACCCGGGGTGTATAGCTTCAGTTCATAAGCGGCAGGTGTCGAAGGGTCCGGCGGAAAAGTACCCAGTAAGATATCGAATGGGTCTGAAGAAGATGGATTGCCTGTAGCCACTCGTTTGCTTATGCTTGTGGGCTGAGTGTAGGAACCTCCTTTTTCAAGCCGGGAGTTGACATGATGCAAGATCACTTCGACTTCGCTCACTTCCTGCGGAAGGTTTTTAAATTCACACTTGACCACCCCTAACAGCCGGCGCAGTTTGGTTTGCAGATGGGTGGTACAGTTGCAGTCGACAGTAAAAGGTAGCAGCGCTGCAAAAAGATCGGTTGTGTGATCAGGGGCGGAGTAAAGTAATTTCAGATCACCCCATTGGTGATAGTCCCCTTGCAGGGCTGCTGCGGGAGCATTTCCGATGAGCATCAGTTTATAATTTCCGAACGGTAGTTTATTGAAATTTATCGGGTAATAGGAAGCATTGCCTGTAGAAAGATAGTCGATAAGGGTATCGGATACGTAAACGTCGTCTTTGTACAGTACACAATGCAGGGTGTGAATCCGCTGGTCGATTTGTGGTTCACTGTCCTGAGTCGGTGCTTCCGAGTTGGTACGGAATTTTTCTGCATATACCTGAATGCTGATATTTCCTTCTGGGCATTTATCCAGTGTTTCCTTTACGCATCCGCTCAAGGAGAAAAGGAGTAAGATGATGCCGGTTAATTTCGTTTTCATCGGATTATGGTTTAGGATTGAGTTCAAAAAAAGGATCGAATAAACCGACTGCGTCGGCTTTGGTGTCTTCCTCCATGTAGAAGATGGATTGGTAACCGTTATTGACAGCAACTCCGCGGGGACTGGGTTCGAAAACAATTCCCGAGATGTGGTTCAGCCGGAATTTTCTGGAAATAGTTCCGTCGTAAGTAAAACTGAACTGACCGGAAGCACCCGACAAGGTAATATTTTTGAGTTCGCATTGAACGCCGTCGGGATAGTACTCATCCATCAGAATGTAATAACTGCGATAGGTGGAATTTCCCGGGGTAACCGTTTGGTATTTTTTTTGGTTTTTAGGCGAAGTGAACCATGTGGAATAGGTCGAAAGGAATATCGTTAGGGAAGTACATATCGTGTCGGCCGGATAATATCCTCCTCCCAATATGTTCAGCCCTTGACAAAAAGGAGTTTCTTTTGGCACGGTAAAGTCGGACTTAAAAGAATAGGCGGTGTTGTTAAATTGCAAATCCAAAGGGGAGCCGTCGAACTGTACGGTTATCATAGTGTCCTTCAAAAGATATCTGAAACGAGTGGCTCTTCTTTGCAGGGTGAGGGTTTGTTCCGGTGAAGGACCCGTCTGCTGGAGTGTATCGTTTTTATGGATCGTGAAAGAAGTCCATCCGGCAAAAGGTTCTTCGTTGAGCATGGTGCATCCGTAGTCCTGGTAATGTTTATCCTGTTGTATTTTGTACGTATAAGCATGGGGTAAACGATCCTGGGGAGTGATGTCTTCTTTTTCCGATACCACAAAACCCGGTCGGATAGCGGGATTCCAATCCTGAGCGTAGGCATTGAGAAAAAAGCCGGCCTTGTATGTTCCAGGTCTGAGATTCAGTTGGATTTTCGGGAGGGCAACCGTATCATATACATCGAT
>CAJKZL010000659.1 GCA_905204385.1 uncultured Odoribacter sp.
TTACGCCCCGAATAGATCGCGGGATAGAATCCGTTGAACAGCAGATGGTCCAGCGGTGTATCGGTGACAGTTTCCCGTACTTCAGAATAGGATAAGGGCAATAGTTCGAAAACGGCGGTACGTCCTGCCAAAGACTGTGTAACCTTTTTCAGCATGGCAAACTGCGAACTGCCCGAAAGGATAAACCGCCGGTCGGCATCATTGTCCACCATACCCTGAATATACGACAGCAGGTTCGGTGCGTTGTGTACCTCGTCGAGACTCATGCCCTCCGTGTGCTGGTTCAGAAAAGCGACCGGGTCGTTTTCGGCGAAACTCCGGACATCAAGATTTTCCAACGAGTAATACGGTAGGTATGAGAACAAGTTGCGGAGCAGCGTCGTCTTTCCGGACTGGCGCGGTCCTGTTACCGTAATGACTGAAAAATAGCGGTAAGCCTCTTCTATCACGGCGGATAGCTCCCTGTGGATATATTTTGCCTCCATACTGTTTATGCAATTTTGAAATACAACTGCAAAATTACATAAAATACGATACACCGCAAATTTTTCAGGGTATTTTCTCACATCCCAAGCCGTTTTTTCTATCATATACGACTCTTCTTTTTTACAAAATCCTTGCTTTTACCGGCAGGTCATTCTTTACTCTTTTCGTCGGCGAATGTAGGACGAAGCGCATAATCGCCAAGCCGCATTGCATTCGGATGACGAAAACAGACTGTTACACGGTCGGTTTTCTATCCGGGTTTGGCTTATGATGCCACAGCTTCATCCTCTGGCTGCCTCAAAAAGCTGAAAACAAACCTGCACGGCAAACGAAAGCAGGGAAAAAGAAAAATCAGCATGATAGTTCAACCAATTAAAAGTAAACAAGTATGGTAGAAGAAATTAGACAAGACGACAAAGTGATATTATCGAGCGAAGACGGTTTTTCCGTCCCTATGATTTTCAACAACCTTTGTGGAAAGAATTTCATTGGCAAAGAATACAAGGACTATATCAGGCATATAGCCTTTGAGGAAATGGGACTTAAGCCGGGCATCGTGTCCCATTATCGGGACGGTGTTCTATATAAGAACGGCACAATCCCGGAACTTTGAACAGGTAAACCAAAATAGGAACAGCAAAAATCAAAATTTATACAAATATGGAAACAACAACTATTCATCCGGCAGAAGCCTATCTCCGAAACGAGCAGAATTCCACCTCTTTATATGTAAGGATTGCAGGACAACGTAGGCGATTATTCATCAACCGCAATGAAAACGTCATCGGCATTATTGCGCCAAGAAAACGAAAAAGCGGGTACATCTTCACGGATTGGGCAAGCATTGAGAAGATATACTATCCGTCATCCTCTCCCGAAGATGCAGCGGACATAGGAAAGAAACAGGTCTTGAAATACCAGAAACTTGCCCGACTTGCCACGCATACGAATGATTGGCTTCGCAAAATCGCTAATGCCGATTTGGATAAATCCCTCTACGAGAACCGCATCACGACCGGCACACGCATCGACGGCAAGTGTATCGGACTTGCCACCATCGAGAAGTATTGCAGCAGTTGGGATATGGCTCGTTTCAGAACGGCACTGAAGCAAGGCGAAAAGTTTTCCACCGGACGCTTCGACTTTTGTGGCTATGACGGTACGTTATGGTGTGAGCCACGCGAAAATGGAGATATGGCGGCTGGATTCAGCAAAGAATACAGGAATTGTGGCTACGGCTACTATTATCTGCTTATCATCGATGAATACATGATAGGCTATGACATAGACTGAGTTATATGCAAGACCGTATCGGGCAAAGTCTCGGTACGGTTTGTTGTTCCGATCGACCAACGGCCTTTTATAAAATTCCTTTCTCCCTCATATAGCCTTACATCCTGCGGCCAGTTTGCTTCAAGCAGCCTCACGCATTTTGTGTAACACGTTACATAAAGTGCGTGAAGCCCCTTTTTGCAAAAGGACGGACACGGACAGACTTGGCATTACAGGGGGCGGGATAAATCCTGCCCTCTGTAGTCCCAAGACAGTCCATCGGAAAGTCCGTCCCGGCTGGCCGCCTCACTCTTTTATTCATAAATCTTTCCTTTTCTAACGGATTCCCATTAAACCCAAGTCCGCTGCCGTGCGACCTACGGAACAGAA
>CAJKZL010000660.1 GCA_905204385.1 uncultured Odoribacter sp.
CAGTCCTGTTGGTCGGGGTTATCGGATTGATTATAGCTTTTGTTATTGAATTGAAGTTATCGAAAGATAAGAATAAATAATCTGGGGAGTTGTGTGTTAGATAAGGGTGGGGGTATACTTCCATCCTTATTTTTTTGTTTATTGTGGCATATTACTTACTTTTGATAAATTATTAATCCTTTGATTTGACTGATTATGAAAATGAAACTATTACTTTTTCTGCAAATTTGCCTCAGTGTCGCTTGTACAAAGCAAAGCCGCGTTATCGATTATCCGGTTATAGATAATAAAAATACAACAACCATGGAAGTTTATCGGGTGGAGCTGACAGATACGGCAACGATTCTCTATGCAGAAATGTACAACCGTCCGAATTATTGGGTTCGCCTTTCTTCGGGTGCCTATCTGGAAGGTATTACTTCGGGAAAGAAATACAAATTACTGAAATCGTCCGATTTTGAACTGGATAAGGAGATTTATATGCCTGAATCCGGCAATTCTCCGGCTACGTTATTTTTTGAGTCGGTAGATGAGAATGAAGAAGCCATCAGTTTTATCGAAGGGTCGGAAAAAGGTGATTTCCATATCGAAGGCATACATTTGAAAAAGCAGCCTGCTCTACCCGGTACTTTTGAATGTGTACTGGAAGGAGTAGTATTAGACCGCCCTGAAAGTTCCCGCCTGACATTGATACGTGCCGGAAAAGATATGCGTACTACCCCGTTTATTTCTATCCCTGTCAGGGATGGTAAATTCAGTAATACATTGACTGCGGATGAAAATGAAACTTACGAACTGGTTTTCTGGGAAGAGCACTTGAACGGTGCCTGGCGGCCGACCTATTTTATCTCCGAGAAAGGGACTTTACATTTCACTCATTACCCGATGGAACACCGTCCGCATAGTATCTTACAAACGGAATCCGCTTTGAATAAAGAAGAAATCCGTATGCAGGAGGAAATGGAGAAATTGTATCCTGTGAACCAATTGGAAAAGGACCGGGATGCCCTGGATCAGGAGGAACGCTATTATTCAAAAGAAATGTATGATTTAAAGAAACGTATATCTGCTGCGAAAACGGACGAAGAACGGAGAACGCTTTATCCGGAATATGACCGTTTGAACAAAGCCGGAAAAGAGTTCTCGGAAGAAGGCATTGCGCTGAATAAGAAGTATAAAGAATATTTTGAGGGCATTCGGCAATGGAAACTTGATTATATGCAAAAAGAACCGACATTGAACGGCTTATGTATTTTGAAACAGATGCTTGACCGCGCTATTATGATGGCCCGCTATAGTCCGGGGGAGGAAGATGTTTCCGTCTATCAGGATATATTTGAAAACAAGTATAAAGAAAAATTCTCTTCCCATCCTTATATCACGGATATGGAGCGTATCATTGCGAGTTTGAATGTAAAGGTTGGAGGTTCTTACATTGACTTTTCTGCCCCGGACCTTGAAGGGAATATGGTAGAACTTTCGGATCTGATAAATGGGAAAGTAGCTTTAATCGACTTATGGGCTTCCTGGTGCGGACCGTGCCGCCGTTTGTCATCCAGCATGATCCCTATTTATGAAGCATTTAAAGACAAAGGATTCACCGTAGTCGGCATTGCCCGTGAAAATAATAACACGGATGCCATGAAAAAGGCAATCGAACAGGACAAATACCCCTGGTTGAACTTAGTCGAACTGAACGATAAAGGAAATATCTGGGAAATGTACGGTGCCGGCAACAGTGGCGGCTGCACCTATCTGGTAGATAAGGATGGAAAGATTTAGGCAATCCATCCTTCGGCAGAAGAGGTGACTAAGATTTTGACGGAACTACTTTGAGTCGATAAGAATTAAGTCTGAAAAATACCGGAGACCTGAAAGGTTATATAATATCACTTTCAGGTCTCCGGCATTTTTTATTTTATTGAATAAATGTCTTATAAATAAATCTCTCCGAAAAACTCCGGACGGTGGAAGTCGGGGCTTGGGAGGTCTATCGGGTTCCAGCTGACAAAGTGGGGATATTCTGTATCGTCCGCACATTTGTAGAAATTGCCCAGAATCTTTTCCGGCAGGTTTTCCGGATCGAGTCACATGAGCCTGAAGGGGATAGATACTACAAACTCCCAGGTGACTACAACTGTCTTTTCT
>CAJKZL010000661.1 GCA_905204385.1 uncultured Odoribacter sp.
TGATCATACTGAAACATCTTATATACAAAGAATGGCTGAAAACCAGATGGTTTGCATCCATAGCCCTGCTTCTTAACCTGGGAGTGGCGATCTATATCTTTATATCGCTCCGCAGTAGCTTCCTTTCTGCGGGAGGAGTCGCTTATCTGTCTACCCTGATGACTTACAAAACCCAGTTTTTTTCCTTTTACCGCTATATTCCCCTGGTGACCGCCCTGCTCGTCGGGCTCTCACAATTCGTACCGGAAATTACGGACAAACGCATCAAACTGGCATTACATCTGCCGCTTCCCAACCTGCGAATTATCTATACCCTGGTAATTTATGGATTCGTATTGCTGCTTCTGATTACGATACCGGGAATACTTCTTTTTGCCGGACTGATATCCATTTATCTGCCGGCAGAAATTATCCTTCCGGTACTCCAGACCATGTGCCCCTGGGTCTTAGGAGGTTTTTGTGCTTACTTCCTGATTGCCATGATCGCCCTGGAACCGGTCTGGAAATTCCGCTTTCTTTATCTCCTGGTCAGCTATAAAGTACTCACCCTCTTTTTCATGTATTTACCCATCGGAAATGCAGTCAGCCTCTTGCCGCTGCTGGGCCTGATCACCTGCTTATCCAGTGTCGCTCCGGTCTACACTTCCTATCGTTTTAATAAAGGACAACTATGACATTAGCCGCCAAAATAATACGCCTCTTTCTGGTACTGTTGGGAGTAATGGTACTGGCAATGACTCTGCCCGATCTTTATCGGAAAAACTTTGAAAAGCGACCTTCCAAAAAACTGATTTACTATAGTGAAATCAGCAAGGATTTCATGATCAGTGAAGACTTCAGCGATACCCTGACCCACGAAACGAAAATGATTTATTACGATCAAACCGGAAAACGGTATACGGAACGGGAATATAACCGCTTGCTTCCCTTCCTGTTTACCCGGAAACTGGCTTTATTGGGCGAATTACCCGATTCCATCGACGGGATAAAATTCGATCAGCAGTTAGTGAAAACAACCAAACGGGGCATGCTGATGCCGGTAAACTCCTTTACCTTCCAGCTGAATCCCCTGTTCGAATCGGAATCCGGAAAAGTGAGGCCGGAACTACCGGACGATCTTTTTCGGATCGGTCGTCATGGAATAGAATTCATAGACCCGGAAACCAATAAAATTCTCCCGGAGAAAAGCCGGATTTTCAACGAGGCCTTAATCGCTGCCGGATTTCAGGCGCCTGCCCGGGATATTTATGGCATCCCCTCCATTCTGAAATCCCGGGACGACGGCTATTTCATGATCGACAGCCGGGGCGGGCTATTCCACCTGAAAATGGTTAAAGGCCGGCCTTATTGTCATCCCATTGAAAAGGATATTTCGGTGAGTTCCATGAAATGCCAGGTCCCCGGCGACCTTTATGCCTACGTATACGATGAACGGCAACAGCTCTACATCCTTCGGACAGACTACAGCCTGAAAAAACTGCCCATCCAACCGGGAAACGGAAGATTCATGTACTCTGCCAATTGTTTCTATAAAAGCTACAAAAACACCGATACCGACAGTGTCCGCCTATATGTTTTGGATACGGACTACAACCTACACGACTATTATGCCATGGAAACCGACAGTTATGCGAAAAGCCGGGTAGCCCGAACCGAACAATACCTGTTTCCTTTAAAAATGATGCTCACTCCGGGCTACGCACATCTGATTCCCCTATTCAATCCACCCGGCCGCTTCATCTGGGCGAACCTATTTTTGATGATCGTCTTAGCAGGTATCAAATACCGGAATCACCGAAAATTAGGAAACCTGTTCAATCTTTAGGACCTGGGTGTAGTAGGACTATTCGGTATTTTCGGATTTCTGGCCGTACTGGTTTTCCCGAATAGAAAATAATAGCCTCACACTTTACTGAATAACAGCTTTTTCCGGGCACTTAAAGTGCCCGGACAGGAGAGATACCGATATTTATGAACCCATTATAAAACACTACTATGCAGACATCATCATTTTTAGGAACAGCCATTGTCATCATCACCCTGGCATTAATTTTTTACAGCATCGGCACCTGGGCCGAACGGTTACAGCGGGTTCTCAAAGGCTGGCACATCGTTTTTTTCCTTTTGGGGCTAATCGCCGATACCA
>CAJKZL010000662.1 GCA_905204385.1 uncultured Odoribacter sp.
CCCAGAAGCGGTTGCTAATCATCCACCTTCATATTGCTCTGGCCGATTGCAATCGGGTCGGGCTGGATAATCCCGTCCACCACCCACAAAGGGTCCTGATTGCCCAGAATCGTGGAAGTCCCGCGCACCCGTATCTTCGGTGTCGTGCCTACCCGTGAACTGGTATTCATCACCACCATGCCCGGCACCCTTCCCTGCAACATCTGGTCGATGGAAGAATAAGCAGGCATCATGATATCGTCCGTCTTCAAAACAGATACGGAACCCACCACATCCTGCTTCCTCATGGTCTGATAACCGGTAACCACTACTTCCTCTATCGTTCTCACCTCTTCTTCCATCCTTATCCGCAGATAATCTCCATGCTGACAGGCAACCTCCTGCTTTTTCATACCGATAAAAGAAAATACCAGCACAGGATTTTCGATTTCCGGAAAAATCATACGGAAATATCCTTGCATATCCGAAGTTACCCCAAGATTAGTCCCTTTCAGCAGAACCGTCACCCCCGGAAGAGGATTGTCTTCCGCATCTACCACCACTCCGCTTATCCGGCTGATTTTCCCCATCTGATGGATATAAGCCGCTTCACGGATAATCACATGCCGGTTAGTGATTTCATAAACCAAGCCGCTCTCCTTCAGGCATTCCGTCATAATATCGGCCACTCCGGCATCCCGGAAATCATAATCCCTTAATCCGATGGCCTGAAGATTTTCCGGATTATAAACAAAGGAATAGTCACTGTTCTTTTCCAGGTACAGAAAAACATCCGCCACAGCAACTTGTTTCATTTGAAAAGTAAACCGTTTCTCCTGGGAAAAACCCTCTAAGGACAGAAGCAGACAACAGGCCAATCCCACCATATTAAGAGTAGGGAACAGCAATTTAAGCTTTTTAACATGGGCGAATACCCATTCACACCTTTTTTTCATACTTTTGTTTGTTTTAATTAATAATCAATGGATTCCGGGGTACGGGTGGAGCTGTATTCCGGAATTTTATTTTTTATTCTCCCATACGATAATCGTTTTCTCTTTTTGTGTAAAACGCACTTCATCCGTTCTGGATAAAATATCCAATACCACTTCTATATTCTCATGTTTTTGTAATCTGGCAGACAGCACAACCCGGGCCGAACGGGAATCGGCAAAACAGTATTCGAAATCATACCATTTGGCTAATTCGGCCATAATCGTTTCAAGCGTAGCCTCGTGAAAAATAAAATAACCGTCTTTCCAGGCAGTAAAGTAAAAAGGTTCCACCTCGCTTACCCGAATCTCCCCATCTTCTATTTTTGCCTGCTCGTTAGGTTGAAGGATACATGCTTCCCCCTTAAACCCGCTGACTCGAACAGCTCCCTTCACTAAGGTCGTCCGGTTGGGCTCGTCCAGGTAATCGCGGATACAAAATTCAGTCCCCAGTACGGTGATTTCCGACCGGCTGGTCTTCACGATAAACGGACGGTCGCTATCCCGGACAACTTTAAAATAAGCCTCTCCGGCCAATTCAACTTCCCGTTGCTTCCCATCGAAGGAGACCGGAAACTTCAAACGTGATTCCGCGTTCAGCCAGACCTCCGAGCCATCGGGCAAAAACAATAAAAATTCCCCGCCCCGGGGAGTTTCCAGAGTATTATATTCTATAACCGGAATAACCGAATCAGTACGCGGGCGGTAATGAATCTGTCCGGAACTCTTAATCGTCACGGCATTCTTCGTTTGCTGGAGCAAGGAATCCACGTGCTCCAGCATGATTTTTTCCCCGTTTTCCAGAGTCAACCAAGCCTTGCTCGGTCCCCCCGCAATCAGGGAAGCAACCTCCTGAGGCTTATCCTCCACACCGACAAACAGGAATACCGAAGCCACCGTCAACAAATAGACAACAGCAGCGGCAATCCCGCTGTACATCCGAAAACGACGGGACCGGGAAAGTCTGATTCTGTCGTCGACAAGCCGGAAAGCACGGTCAGCATCTATCTCCCGATACTCTTTCACCCATAATTCATAGTTCTCCTCCTCACATATATCGGCAAAAATCTTTCGGTTTTCTTCACTTTCTGCAACCCACCCATCCAACATTTCAATTTCATGGGGCGAGATTTTTTAGATAGGAAGAGCGTCGTGTAGTGAAAGAGTGTGCCAAA
>CAJKZL010000663.1 GCA_905204385.1 uncultured Odoribacter sp.
GCTGCCTCCCGTAGGAGTTTGGACCGTGTCTCAGTTCCAATGTGGGGGACCTTCCTCTCAGAACCCCTACCTATCATCGTCTTGGTGGGCTGTTACCCCGCCAACTAACTAATAGGACGCATGCCCATCCGATACCTTGAACATTTAACTCCCATCCCAGGCAGGATAAAAGTACTATGGGGTGTTAATCCACGTTTCCATGGGCTATACCCCGGTATCGGGCAGGTTGCATACGCGTTACTCACCCGTGCGCCGGTCGCCATCAAGGTATTGCTACCTCATGATGCCCCTCGACTTGCATGTGTTAAGCCTGTCGCTAGCGTTCATCCTGAGCCAGGATCAAACTCTTCATAGTAATAAAAACTTTAAAAATTATCTCTTTCGCTCAGTCATTATATCCGTTGAATCTCTTCTCGGACTCGCACTTGCTGTTTGTTTTCAAACCTTTCAATATCTTTAAGAACTCTTTTTGCTTCTCTTTTACCCGCCCCACTTACGAGGCGAAAGCGGATGCAAAGATAAATACTTTTACATATTCCCTCCAAATCTTTCCGCACTTTTTTTCAAACTTTTTTTCGGAACCGCCGTAGAAGAAAGCTTCTGCAGGCTTCATCCGCAAAAGATGAAAAACACATCAGTCAAAATGTTTCAGAACGTCCGCTTCGTTTCGGAAAGCGGCTGCAAAGGTAAGGACTTTTTCATTACTTCCAAACTTTTCAAAAGAAATTTTTGAAGTTTTTTTTCAGAACCCGACCAGGGCAATATCCTGAAGAACTACGCACAACCTAAAAACCTGTAAGTCAACCCATCATACCCTCTCACCTCCTCCGTTTGTTCAATACATCGGTTCCTGATTGCGGCTGCAAAGATAGAACAATTAATACCCCATTTCCAAATTTTTTATACACTTTTTTTCAAAAAAAATGAATCACTTTGGACAAGTTACTAATTTACAACAATATTATTCAACGTCTGTTTGTAAGATTCCATTTAGAATACCATAAAAACAAAAGAGTGTATTCAAAAATCGTTTTTTGATACACTCTTTCCAATATAACTACCTATTCCTGTTATCCGGATATTTCAAAAATACAATATATCCGACACATCCCCCCCATTCTCTTTCCCATCTCTGAGAAATTTTTGGTATTTCACCATAAGGTCAACCGGATAACCTGCCACTCCTTCATACTTCCGGATCATATTCATGGTTTTCAGATCCAGGCCCAGCTCGTCTCCTTTCAGTTCCTCGCCCATTCCTTCGGTATCTTCACCATAGCGTGAAATCCCTAACAATATTTCCTGTTCCGTCCTGGATACTGTCATACAGGTGATTTTATCATCAGCATTGTAACCGAAATCGGTCAATGTCATGATCCTATTCTGACTTCCCGGCGCATTGCCATTTTCCAGATCTCTCAGATTATAACGATACAGGCCGTTATCCGTTGCAAAAAACATATAACTCTCATTCTTCATCGGATAATAAGAGGTTCCGGAATTTATCACCTCACCAGGCACAATTACATCAGCCAGTACGGTAAAAGGGACGGCAGCGGTTTCGCTTGTCTTCGACGGAAGTTTCAGGTATAACATCCGGTAAACGGAACCGTTTCCCAAAACAGCGACAGCCTGATTCGGAGAAGCAGTATGTGTCCCGTACAAAAGTGAATAGCCGGCATAAATCCCCAATTCAGAACAAGCCCTATTAGCTGCAGAACTGTTTACATTGGCATATATAAACTGTCCTTCACTTTCATCAAACAAATATAACAATTCCGGAGAACTGTAGTTTTGTGTGCCACTCCCGGTCAAAGATGCCAGAAACATAACCGGAGACAATTGCCCATGCCAGGGGCTTGCTTTTTGCATAAATGTCATATTCAAATCCACGTTGTACGCAGGCATAGCCATCCGTTGATCATGCCAAAGCTCATCATTGGCAATCACGAAAATATATCCTCCCAAACTCGTTGTAGTTGCAGACGTCGTCAAATGCCAGCAGGCTTTCACATCAAACTCCGTTATATCCGGCGGCAAAGTCATGGCACGTGAGATAAAAAAGTTATGATCCAGATACTTGTTTTCCCCGATCTCAACTAAGGTCTCCTCACTCAGACACTTCAACCGGTGATCCGTCTCT
>CAJKZL010000664.1 GCA_905204385.1 uncultured Odoribacter sp.
CGGTACTCGTATTGCTGTCCGAGACTCACTTTATTTTCTTTGTCGCCGGGTTTAGGGATCGATATGTTTTCCTGAATAACGGAGAATTGAATGCCGTCGTTGCTTCCCCAGAGCGAGACTTCTGTTGGGTTGAAGCCGATATTTGCGCTGGCGGTTCTGTTTTTCAGCCTGAAATAGGAAAAACTCTCCGGCGAGCCCATATCGATGGTAAAATTGATCGGATCGGTTCCGACGCTGCCGTTGTAATTTTTTCCGTTTTTGATGAACAGGGCGCAGGAGGTTTCATTGCCGTCGAGGATGGCATTCATGTCATTTCCGGTAACGGTCCCGTCGGCTGTCAATATCCCTTCATAGCCGACGATTTGCCAGTTGCTCCGGTCGATATCGCCTTCAGGGATAGCGTTGTAATCGTCGTCGGGTAATTTGGAGCCTGTCGGTTCGTGGTATTCAAAGGAAGGAATAAAGGATTCATTCCAGGTTTTCCAGAATTCCTCTCCCTCGTATTTGGGCATGGAGGCCAGATGTTTCCGGGTGGTGATGCCGTACTTTATTCCCCAGGCGTCGAAGAAAGGACGCAAATCGGCATTGGCATATTCGCAGACACGGCGGCAGAAAAATTCCCGGCGTCCTTTGTCTTTGCTCAAGTCGTTAGCCAGTGCATCCGACAGTTCGCGGGAACATTTGCCCAGATAGGCATATAATCCCCAGCCATATTTCTGGGCTAATTGTATAAAGGGAATCAGACGGGCTTTATCCTTATTGATCACCTTGTTTTCCTCTTCCGTGGCATCGAAGTTTTTGTCTTCGATTTCTGCCAAAACATAAAGCTTGATGATGTCGCCCCAGGTGTCTACTCCCTCCGGCCACGATTGTGACAATCGGTTGCGGGAGTAGAAGATATCCAGGTTTTTGGATACATCGCCTATGCTTTGAGTGCCGTCTACCAGCCACTTCCAGCAATCGTTTTGGTAATTGTGTCCGATTTCGTGATAGAATCCCCAAGCATCGTTGCTGGTTTTCATGCTGGTGAGATTTACCGCACGTTCGCCGAAAACTTCACTATACATGGCGGGATAGCCTGCATGTGCAGTCCCGGCACATACCTGAATATCGGGAACACTGCGGGAGGGATAGTCCGGTGCGCCGTGCAGGCTTCCTGCTTCACCGGTAAGACCATGAAATACATTGTAGTCCTGTTCGATGACATCTTCATAAAATTCGGCTGTTGCGGTGGGATCGGTCACATTTTTCAGATGTTTGACCGGAATGGTCCAGATGTGGCGCTTTCCTCCGATTTCTGCCGTTGGAACACCGGCTCGGCGAATTTCTTCGAGCCATTCCCGGGGATCGGTTTCCCCCAGTATGAAATCCGGGGATTTTACGGCTCCTTTGAAGGTAAATTCTTCCGGTTGGGTGAAGGGTTCTTCCGGGATAAGGTAGATATTCCCTCCGAAATAATTGTATATCCGGGTGGTATCGCCCTCCAGTTCTCCGGTGGTGACAATGTTGTGGTAGCGCTCCAGTTTTACTTTTTCAGGTTTCATGACTCAATGTGTCGCTCCGATGCGCTAGTTTATTTTTTTGTTTCTCTGGCTGACAGGGCGGATTACCGTAATGATTTCGGCAGGAGCTGCATAGAGACCGGTGGAAAACCAGGGAGTGACATTCTTGTAGGAGATGCGGCAGCTTTTATTCATCGGCCGGTAAACCGCATTGATTTTTACGTTTACACTTTCCAGGCGTGGGACACTGTCCCCGACGATACCCGGGTATTTCTCGACCCACGACCAGTAGGGATTATCGAGCCTTTCTACGAAATCGGGCAACAGATTGCTTTCCTTGCCTTCGTAAGGGGGCAGTAGCCGGGCTTCTGTGTCCAGGTCCTTTTCACACGACCATAGAAATCCGGCAATGGAGGATAAGACAATATAAGCGATGGTTATTCTGTTTGTTTTCATGGCTTTCCTTTATTTGCTTATTTCACATTTATTTGAGGGTAATCGAGGAAATATCCGTTTTGGGTCAACAAATCACGGTAAGCACCCCTTACTTCCGGAGAAAACTATTTCAGGACATTGTCCAGGAGGAAAGAAGGATCGTTCAGATTGCGGGACATACGCACCAGGGTAGACCATCATTACA
>CAJKZL010000665.1 GCA_905204385.1 uncultured Odoribacter sp.
CCAAGCGGATTAATAATTTCCGTCCCTTTATTACTGCAGGAAGCAGTTATAAATTCGATTTTCAAAAACACGATAAGATCGATCCGGACAAGTCGGTTTATTTCCGAACCCGTAGAGGGGATGTTTTTCTGGAAATGGGAGCTGGTTCGGATTTTTACCTGCCTTATTTCAAATTTGGAATAGAGTTGCGTTTTTCATTGGGATTGACGGATGTATTGGTACATCGGCCTGATCCCAAAAATCCGGGATATGAGGATTATACACAATCTTTAAGTAAACTACGTGCACGGATTTTCACGAATTGTTTTAATTTTGAATGATAATCTGCATTCTTATTTATCAGGGATATGTATACAGAAATTCAGATCAGAATAAAGCCAGAACAGGCAGGTGTGGAGGAAACATTGCGGCAAATCGCTGCCCGGGTTGCAGGAGTCGGTGCAGAACGGATCTGCCGGGTAGATATTGTCCGTAAGTCGATCGATGCCCGGCAAAAAGAAGTGCTGTTCAATCTGGTCGCCGGACTTCATATCGACCGTATCGAGGAGAAAGAAAAGGTTTTCGTTCCGGCCTACCGGGATGTGTCCGACGGAGAAACGGTGGTCGTGGTCGGTGCAGGGCCTGCAGGTTTATTCGCTGCTTTGCGTTTGATCGAACGTGGTTTCCGTCCTTTGGTACTGGAAAGGGGAAAGGCTGTCGAAGACCGGAAAAAGGATCTGAATGGTTTATATAAGACCGGGATGGTAGATGAGGATTCTAATTTCGGTTTCGGGGAAGGAGGAGCCGGGACTTTTTCCGATGGAAAACTCTATACCCGTTCGAAGAAAAGGGGAGATGTACGCCGGGCTATGGAAATTTTGGTCTATCATGGAGCCAATCCTGCTATTCTGGTCGAAGCCCATCCGCATGTCGGAACCGACAAATTACCCGGAGTGATCGTCAATATCCGTAAAACTATTCAAAAACAGGGAGGAGAAATTCGTTTCGGTTGCCGGGTGACCGGTCTGATAATCCGTGAATACAGTATACAGGGAGTGATTGCCGGAGGACAGGAAATTGCGAGCCGTCATGTCATATTAGCTACCGGCCATTCGGCCCGGGATATTTATCGGATGTTGCAAAGGCAGGCGGTACGGATGGAGCCGAAAGATTTTGCCGTCGGATTGCGTTTAGAGCATCCCCAGCAGGAGATCGATCGCATCCAATACCACACCCCGGAAGGGAGAGGCAAATGGTTACCTGCTGCTGAATATAATTTTGTCACCAATATAGACGGACGGGGAGTATATTCTTTTTGTATGTGTCCGGGTGGGGTAATCGTACCTGCGGCAACGGGGCCGAACCAACAGGTCGTCAATGGAATGTCCTCCTCCTACCGGAATACCCCCTGGGCAAATTCAGCTATGGTGGCAGCTATCGGCCCGGCCGAATTGGAAAGTATGAATTACCGGGGATTATTTGCCGGCATGGTATTTCAGGAAGCCTTGGAACGACAGGCATGGGAGGAAGGGGGCGGTGGGCTTTTCGCTCCTGCTCAGCGGTTGACCGACTTCCTGGCAGGAAAGGACAGTAGCACTTTGCCGGCGACGTCTTATAAACCGGGAGTACATACTTCTGCTATCAGTGAATGGTTGCCCCGGATCGTTTATCGGCGTTTGGCGGCCGGACTGCAATATTTCGGACAACGGGCCAAAGGATTCGTATCCGAACGGGCACTTTTGCTGGGGGTAGAAACCCGAACCTCTTCTCCGTGGAGAATTCCGCGCAATGAGCAGCTGATGCATCCCGAGATACGAGGGTTATATCCTTGTGGTGAGGGGGCTGGATACGCCGGAGGAATCATTTCGGCAGCCATGGATGGCGAAAAATGTGCCGAAAATATCTTCTGAGCAGAAAGCCTGTTATTTTTTTTGAAAAAAATGGATTTTTTTTTTGAAAAGTATTGACATCCTCAATAAAATTGCTACATTTGCCTTTAGAGAGAGGTTTAAAATTCTAACCCTAAAAATTAATATTATGAATAAAGCTCAATTAATCGACGCTATTGCTGAAAAAGCAGGTTTAACAAAAGCAGATTCTAAAAAAGCTCTGGAAGCTTTCGTAGAAACAGTTGGTGAAGCACTGAAAGGTGGT
>CAJKZL010000666.1 GCA_905204385.1 uncultured Odoribacter sp.
CTCCATAATTTTTAACAGCGCATTGAACGCGCCGGTGCTGAGCATATGCGTCTCATCAATGATATAAACCCGATATTTTGCCTGGCCTGGTGCAAAATAAGCGTCCTCGCGCAGCTGCCGGATATTATCTACCCCGTTGTTGCTGGCCGCGTCGATCTCCAGTACATCCATCACAGTTCCGTCATCTATTCCCCTGCAAAATTCACACTCCCCGCAGGGATTTCCGTCCTGCGTATGCGGGCAGTTGTCCGCCTTTGCCAAAATCTTGGAGCAGGTAGTTTTACCGGTTCCCCGAGAGCCGGTAAACAAATATGCATGTGCTGTTTTTCCGGTGAAGGTAATGGTACAGCTGATGACCGAGCAGGTAAAACTGCCTGTCCGGCAGACAATCGTAGAAAACGGATAGCCGGGAAGAGTGTGCAGGGCGAAAGCCCTGTCGATTTTCTGTTGCCGGAACCAGGGGTCCTGAAGTACTAGTTGTGCGCCCTGTCCATTTTCTTCGGCAGGTTGAAAGAGTAATAAAATGCGTCCTCGTTCCAGTGGATGTTCATGTAGGAGTCCGGCCAGCATGAGTAACATGGTCGTGTGTCCGTCGTGTCCGCATTTATGGGCTACTCCCGGATTTTCCGAACAATAGGGAAGAGGTGATTTTTCTGCAATGGCCACAGCATCGATATCGGCTCTGAATAATAGGGTCGGACCTTCGCCCGGGAAACTGTATTCTGCCACCAGTCCATGGCCCTTTTCCAGGGGGTGGATCCGGGAGGGCTGAAATTCCTGAAGTACTTGCCGGATATATTGTATCGTATGTTTTTCCTGTCCGGATAATTCGGGATGCCGGTGAAGTTCTTCCCTGATCCGGTAAAATTTATTCCTGTCCATAGGCTGATCGTTTGAACCTTTAAAAGTAATCTTTTTTTATTTTTAAATCTTGTTTCATTCAGATTTGTTTGCTATATTTGCATCGTTGTTTAGCACAAAACAGGCGATAATAGCTCAGTTGGTAGAGCGTTGGCTTCCCAAGCCGAAGGTCGCGGGTTCGAGTCCCGTTTATCGCTCTTCCAACCAAGGGGACGGTTCTTTTGATTGCTGTAATCAAAGGAATCGTCCCCTTCGTTGAAAATGTGCATTAATCAGGTAGGGTATGAAATTAGTACACACAGCCGATTGGCATTTGGGACAAACTTTCTTTGAATATGACCGGCGTTGGGAGCATTTGCAATTTTTGGAATGGTTGGCCGGACAGCTTAACGAGCAAGTGGCCGATGTGCTTTTGATTGCGGGAGACGTGTTTGACAGCCCCAATCCTTCGGCAGGATCGCAGCGCCTTTTCTATTCTTTTCTCAAGCGGATTACGACGGAGAATCCTGACTTACAAGTGGTAGTGATTGCCGGAAACCATGATTCGGCAGCTCGTTTAGAAGCTCCCAATCCTTTGCTGGAAGAAATGAAAGTGACAATTCGGGGGATGGTCGGGCGAAATGGCGAAGGAGAGATCGATTTCGACTCTTTGATCGTACCTCTTTATGAAAAGGGCGAACTATCGGCTTATTGCTTGGCGGTACCTTATCTACGTCAGGGAGATTATCCGGGGGCGGCATCTTATGCGGAAGGAGTGCGGGCATTTTACGAGGCTTTATATCTTCGCGTTGAAAATAAGGGAATGCCTGTGATAGCCATGGGACATTTACAAGCCACCGGTTCTGAAATATCTGAAAATGACCGTTCGGAACGGACGATTATCGGAGGTCTGGAGTGTGTATCGCCCGATTCATTTGCCCGGGAGATAAAATATACGGCTTTAGGTCATTTACATCGGTGTCAGCGCGTTTCCGGCAGAGAAAACGTAAGTTATGCCGGTTCGCCTATCCCTATGTCGTTTGCAGAAATAAACAACAGGCATGGGGTGGTGGTAGCGGATCTGTGTGGACAGGATATTCAGATACGGATGCTGGAGTTTACTCCGCCCGTAAAGTTGTGTAGCATTCCGAAAGAAGCCCGGCCTTTGCCGGTTGTGCTGGAAGAAATCGGTTTACTGGAAGATGGCGATGTTTCCGGAACTTCTCCTTATCTTGAAATTAAGGTAGCGATCGATGGACCTGAGCCGGCATTGCGCTTTCAAATCGAAGAAG
>CAJKZL010000667.1 GCA_905204385.1 uncultured Odoribacter sp.
TAAGTTCCGGATGAAAGCCTCCGTTTCCCGACCGGCTGTCCCGTTTCCTATGGCAACGTCTTCTATATCGTTCTTCTCGACCAGATGAACTATCTTACTACCTGCCTGCCGGTGTTCATTGCGGGGTGCATGAGGATAAATATTCTCATTATGCACCAATTTACCCGTCTCGTCCAGGCATACCACTTTACATCCGGTCCGAAAGCCGGGGTCTATGCCCAACACCCGCTTATTACCTAAAGGAGGGGCCAGCAAAAGTTGTCTCAGATTCTCGGCAAACACCTGAATAGCCCCTTCGTCTGCCCGATGTATGGCCAAATTGATGTAATCCGTTTCGATCGAAGGAAACAACAGGCGTTTATAGGCATCCTTCAAGGCCATGCTTACCTGCAGGGCACACGCCTGCTTTCCCTTGACAAAAATATGCTCCAAACGGTCCAGAGCCTGTTCATCGTCGATCTCCAGCCCGACTCTCAATATTCCTTCCGCTTCTCCTCTCCGGATCGCCAGCATCCGATGCGAGGGACAATATTTTAAAGTTTCCCTGTAGTCAAAGTAATCGGCATATTTCCCGCCCTCTTCTTCCTTGCCCTTCACTACCCTAGAGCAGATACAGGCTTCTTTCTCGATACACTTGCGTATCTTGTTGCGGGCTACCTCGCTTTCACTGATCCACTCTGCAAGGATATCCCTGGCGCCCTGCAAAGCCTCCTCCCCGTCCTTCACCTCTTTATTCACAAAGCGTCCCGCCTCCACTACCGGATCTCCGCAATTCTGTTGCAGCATCCACTTAGCCAAAGGCTCCAGTCCTTTGGCTTTCGCTTTCGAAGCACGGGTTAATTTCCTGGGTTTATAAGGCAAATACAGGTCTTCGAGTACGCGCAACTCCATGGCCTCCCGAATCTGTTTCTCCAACTCCGGAGTCAGCTTCTCCTGCTCCCGGATACTATCCAAAACCGTGGTCTTTCTTTTTTCCAGTTCCTGAAACTGACCGTATAAGGTCTTGATTTCCCCGATCCGGACTTCATCCATATTCCCGGTTCTCTCTTTTCGGTAACGGGCGATAAAAGGAAGAGTCGCTCCCTCCTCCAACAAGTCCAGCAAGTTACGGATTTGCTGGCTTTCTCCGCCTATTTTCCGCTGTATGTAACTGACCGGATCGATATAATATTCCATATTAAAAATTTAGCTACTTTTATACAAAAGTAGCTAAATTCATCGATATATGACCCACACATCGGATTCACATTACAAAAAATATTGTTTTTTGAGAGATCGGTTTCCCCCCTTCCTCGCAAAAAGCAGACGCCGCCGCTCTCCCCCTTCGTTCATCCTTCATCGTTCATCGTTTATCGTTCATCCTCTACTTCGGTTGTTTACCGATATAGGCCAATATCCCTCCATCCACGTACAAAACGTGTCCGTTTACAAAATCCGAAGCTTCAGAAGCCAGGAATACAGCCGGTCCCATCAGATCTTCCGGAGTTCCCCAACGTGCTGCCGGAGTTTTAGCAATGATAAATGAATCGAACGGGTGCCGGGAACCGTCGGCTTGCATTTCGCGCAAAGGAGCCGTCTGAGGAGTCGCTATATAACCCGGACCGATACCATTGCACTGTATATTATACTCACCATACTCGGAAGCAATATTACGGGTCAGCATTTTCAATCCACCTTTGGCGGCAGCATAAGCAGAAACCGTTTCGCGCCCCAGCTCACTCATCATCGAGCAGATGTTGATAATCTTTCCATGGCCTTTTCTGATCATCCCCGGTATCACCGCCTTCGACACGATAAAAGGAGCATTCAGGTCAACATCGATCACCTGACGAAATTCAGCAGCACTCATTTCGGTCATAGGAATCCGCTTGATGATGCCGGCGTTGTTTACCAAGATGTCGATTTCCCCGACCTCCTGCCCGATCCGTGATACCAGGGCATTTACCTGCTCTTCGCTGGTTACGTCACAAACATAACCGTAAGCCTTTATCCCTTCCGCCTCATAGGCAGCCAAACCTTTATCCACCAATTCCTGCTTGATATCGTTAAATACAATCGTAGCCCCTGCCTGAGCAAACCCCTTCGCTATTGCGAAACCGATACCGTAGGACGCACCCGATATCA
>CAJKZL010000668.1 GCA_905204385.1 uncultured Odoribacter sp.
ATTCACCGAGTTTTTTCCGTAAACGGGTGATATGGACGTCGACGGTGCGTTCGAGCACGTATCCGTCTTCCTGCCACACCTTTCCCAGAATGTCTTCCCGCGAAAAAATGCGGTTCGGCGACTTGGCCATCATCGTGAGGATTTCGAATTCTTTTTTGGTCAGTTGAATCGGCCGGTCTTGCACGAAAACATTCTTGCCGGTCAGGTCGATGATCAATTCGCCGATTTCGATGCACTTTTTCTGTTCCGGGACATTCCGGCTGCTCGTCCTTTTCAGTACGGCCTTTACCCGTGCCGTCACTTCTTTAATGGAAAAAGGCTTTGAGATGTAATCGTCGCCTCCCAGGCTGAAGCCCGTGAGCATGTCGTTCTCGGTGTCCTTGGCGGTCAAAAAGATAATCGGAATATTCAGCTTTAATTCCTTCCTCACCTTTTCGGCCATTTTAAAACCGGACATACCTTCCATCATCACGTCCAGCAGAATCAACTCGCACTCGTCCGTCAGTATTTTCAGGGCTTCTTCGGCAGAGTTCGCTAGGTCTACGGCAAACCCTTCGCTTTCGAGATTGAATTGAAGGATTTCGCACAAGTCTTCTTCATCATCCACTACCAATATTCTGTTCCGTTCCATGTTTCTGTTTTTAAAGCGTTAGTCGTTAATCCGGACACTCGTATCCTCCTTCGCTCCCTGCCCGTAATATTTCACCCGGCTCTTGATCCCGGTGTTTGATATTTTTCCCTTCTATCAGGAATATGGCTGCTTCGGCGATATTAGTTGCATTGTCTCCGATGCGTTCGATGTTGTACGACATACTGTTCAGCGATAACACGTCCGACATTTCCTGTTCTGTCAGGGCTTTGCCTGTACAATTGTTCAACAATGCTGCATCCAGAGTATGATACATCCGGTCGGCCTCATTATCCAGTTCTATGGTGTCTTTGGCCAGTTGGATATCTTCGTAATTAAAGGCAAATATAGCATTTTGAGTCATATTTCCGGTCAGTTCCAGCATTTTTACCAAGTTGGGTTTATACTTGCCGAACAGTTCTCCCCGGATGTCGGCTTTCAGCAAATAGCGGGCTATATTGAGGAGCAAATCGCCTATTCTTTCGAGGTAGGCTGTCATGTCGTAATATGAAATGATCATCCGCAGATTGGTAGCCCGCGGGCTATAGAGTACGATGGTGTTGATCACTTCATTCCGTATCTTGACCTCCAGACTGTCGATAATCCGTTCGTTGTCGTTGATTTCGGCATATAGTGCCGCATCTGTATTCTCTTCCAACATCTTCCTGACATGGGTATGCTGACGGGTAACGATGGTGGCTAGGACTTTAAAATCGTCCGTGAGCCTGCTGAATACTTTTTCCTTTAAAGTTTCCATTTTTTTAGATTTTCCAATTATCGATCGGGGCTTAACCGAACTGTCCCGTTAAATATTCTTCTGTCCGCTTATCGCGGGGATTGGTGAACATGATCTGTGTATGGTCGTGTTCTATCAGTTCTCCCAGGTACATAAACATAGAATCGTCCGAAATGCGGGCTGCCTGTGCCATATTGTGGGTGACAATGACAATGGTAAATTCTTGTTTGAGTGCCAGGAGCAATTCCTCTATGCGGTTGGTGGCTATCGGGTCGAGTGCCGAAGTCGGCTCGTCCATCAGTAAAACCTGTGGCTTCAGCGCCAGGGCTCGGGCTATGCACAGCCTTTGTTGCTGTCCGCCGGAGAGAAAACTGCCTTTTTTCATCAAGGAATCCTTCACTTCATTCCACAATCCGACATTCATCAGACAAGTTTCGACCAATTCGTCTTTTTCCGGGCGGGTCAGGTGTAAACCATTCAGCTTGTAGCCGGCAATCACATTTTCGTAAATGCTCATCGTCGGAAACGGATTGGGACGCTGGAAAACCATTCCTGCCATTCGCCGCACTTCCATAGGATTCATTTCCAGTATATTCCGTCCGTCGAGGTGTATCTCGCCGGAGACTCGAATATCCGGATACAATTCGTGCATCCTGTTGATGGCTCGCAACAGCGTACTTTTCCCACAGCCCGAAGGGCCCATAATTGCAGTTTTCTTGATTTTGCGGATCTCCGCATTCGCCCCCTTCGCTGCA
>CAJKZL010000669.1 GCA_905204385.1 uncultured Odoribacter sp.
GGAGACGGAATGCAATTAACCGGGCAGCAATTTTCGGATACGGCTGCTTTATTTGGAAATGATGTGGCAACGTTTCCGGACTATCCTGCGGAAATACGCGCTCCGCAAGGAACTGTCGGAGGAGTATCCGGATTTCAGGTGCATATCGGAGAGGAACACATTACCACTCCCGGCGACTATGCGGATGTGCTGGTTGCGATGAATCCGGCAGCTTTGAAAGCTAATCTAAGGTGGGCGAAAAAAGCGGCTACCATTATACTGGATATAGATGCTTTTACCGAAAAGCATATCGAAAGAGCGGGATATACGGTCAATCCGCTGGAAGACGGTTCGCTGGGCGATTATAACGTTATCGCGGTAAAGGTGACCGAACTGACGCTGGAAGCCTTGAAGGAAACCGGATTGGACCAGAAGTCCATGCTGAGGTGTAAGAATATGTTTGCCTTGGGAATGATTTACTGGATGTTCGAGGAATCGGTGGAACATACCGAATCGTTTTTTGATGTGAAGTTCGGAAAAAAGCCGGCTATCGCTTCGGCTAATAAGCTGGTGTTGAGAGCGGGTTATAATTTTGCAGCCTATGTACTTGCTTGGTCTGTTCATTTTAAAGTTGCTCCGGCCACGATTCAGAAAGGGAAATACCGGACGATAACCGGGAATAAGGCGACTGCCTGGGGATTGCTGGCTGCTGCTGAAAAAGCGGGGTTACCTTTGTTCTGCGGTTCTTATCCGATTACTCCTGCGACGGATATTTTGCATGAGCTGGCATTGCGTCGGGATTTAGGTGCAAAGACTTATCAGGCTGAAGACGAGATCGGCGGTATATGTACGGCCATCGGTGCCAGTTATGCCGGTAATTTTGCCTGTACTACCACTTCAGGACCCGGACTGGCTTTGAAATCGGAAGCCTGTGGTCTGGCTGTGATGGCCGAGTTGCCGTTGGTTATCGTGGAAGTTCAACGGGGAGGGCCTTCCACCTGACTTCCGACAAAGACCGAGCAATCGGATTTGTTGCAGGCATTGTATGGCCGTAACGGGGAATGCCCTATGCCGGTGATTGCTGCCAGTACGTCCGGAAATTGCTTCGACTATGCTTTCATGGCCGGAAAAATTGCCTTGGAACATATGACGCCGGTGGTTTTGCTTACGGACGGTTTTCTGGCAAACGGAGCGCAGCCCTGGTTGATTCCTTCTATGGCTAAATTGCCTGACATTCAATTGAGGCTGGCCAAAGAAGGGGATGATTATCAACCTTATGCCCGTGATCCGGAAACTTTGGCAAGAACCTGGGCATTGCCGGGTACCAAAGGATTGGAACATCGTATCGGAGGACTGGAGAAGATGAACATCACTGGAACTATTAGTTATGTTCCTGAAAATCATCAGGTCATGACCGATTTGCGCGAAGAAAAGGTTGCCCGTATCGCTAATTATATTCCCGAACAGGAAGTTCTCGGCAATCCGGAGGGAGGCGAAGTGCTGGTTGTCGGATGGGGCGGAACTTACGGTCATCTCTATTCGGCTGTGAAAGAAATGCGTGCAGCAGGACAGGACGTCAGTCTGGCTCATTTTAATTATATCAATCCGCTTCCGAAAAATACAGGTGATATTTTATCCCGTTACAAAAAGATTGTGGTTTGCGAATTGAATCTCGGACAGTTTGCTAAATATTTGAAGAGTAAATTCCCGCAATACAATTATATGCAGGTGAATAAGGTGGCAGGTTTGCCTTTCACGGTGGTTGAACTGAAAGAGAAAATCAATGCATTGGTAAAGTAACGATAAAAGATTTTTGAAATGAGCGAAATAAAATATACTCCTAAAGATTTTAAAAGCGATCAGGAAGTGAGATGGTGTCCTGGTTGCGGTGACCATGGAATCATTAATTCCGTGCAGAAAGCGATGGCGGAGCTCGGTTATCCGAAAGAATCCTGGGCTGTAATTTCCGGTATCGGTTGTTCTTCCCGTTTTCCGTATTATATGAATACTTATGGTTTTCATACGATACACGGACGTGCGGCTGCAATTGCCGCAGGAGCCAAAAACGCTAACCGGAAGTTGAATATTTTACAGATTTCCGGCGACGGCGATGCTTTGGCTATCGGCGGTAACCATTTT
>CAJKZL010000670.1 GCA_905204385.1 uncultured Odoribacter sp.
TTATGATTATATGGTATCTTTCAAGCGTGTAAAATTCTCGTCTATGCGTGTAAAATTAATTCTTAAGTTAATCGGTAAAGATTATATTTTGCCCTGAAATTATATGTATGAGCTTTCGAGTTGCTTGTATAAAGTATTGAATGAGAGTGATGCGGGGTTTACTTCATGTCTTTTTGATTTTGAGTTGCAAGGAGAACCGGAATTGTTGCGTTTGGGGTATGACGGAGGATTCGGACGGCTTAATGCACAGGGGGTCGGCTGCGTGGAGGTGATGGAAAATTGAAATGGATTGATTATAAATGGATTACTCGATTTTTTGGATGATTGAAATGACTTGTGTTAGTTGGGAAAACGAGATTGAAAGTAAACGAAGTAGAAACGTAATTGAAGAAATAAATGGAAGACAGGACAACATCAGAGCGTATGAAGAGATTATTGGAAATTTTCGTGCAGGTCAATAAGAAAATTATTCCGGCGGATGAAAATTTACTAGCTGATTTTACCCGTCGGGCGGCTGAACATGGCGTACCGGATTCGGTGGCCGGACAATTGGCAGAATTTTATAGGATATCCAATGGTACGCCCAGTTTCGATGGGTTTAGCCTTCATCGTTGCGATGATGAAATTTTGTTTGAATGGTGGGAAAACGAGTGGGAATTATGGCTCGGGCAACGGGATTGCGATGTGCTGCGGTGGGCCGATGGTAAATTTTGTTTGGGTGACGCCAGTAATGTCAGCTATGGGGAAGAATACGAATTTCCCACTTTAGTGGATTTGCTGGAAGCCGCCTATAAAGACTGGGGATTCACAACTGACGGGGAGGATGTAAAAACTCCGGAATAAATCCGGTGATGGAGGAATTTTATTTGGTTTAATAAATTTAAAAAATATGAGAATTCATCTTAAAACAACATCGTCTGAGGGGTGTGTGTCGTTTAATTATCAGCCGAAATTGGTAGGTGTGCTTCATAAATGGCTTGGACCGAACGATATTCACGGTAAATTATCGATGCATTCATTTTCATGGTTACAAGGAGGAGTCGTTACTAAGGACGGAATCGATTTCATTGCCGGTGCCGGTTTGTTTATCAGTTTTTATGATTCCCAGCGAATAAAGCAGGTGGTGAGGACGATTCTGAATGATCCCTTGATGTTTAATGGGATGCGGGTGACTGATGTTACGATTGAGGAGGATCGGGATTTGTCGGGTTGTGATTTCTTTAAAATAGGCAGTCCCGTGTTTATTCAGAGGAGACTGGAAACCGGGGAAAATAAACATTATACCTACGAAAATCCGGAAGCCGGTAAACTATTGGAGGAGACGCTGAGGCATAAAATGGAAGTTGCCGGTTTGCCGCCGGATGATTCACTGGAAATATCTTTTGCTATAGAATATCCCGCACGTAAGGTAAAGACGATATATTACAACGGAATCGGTAATAAAACGAGTTGGTGTCCGGTGAGGATAAAAGGAAAATCTGAGACAAAAGTTTTTGCCCGGAATGTAGGTATTGGTTCATCTACAGGTATAGGGTTCGGTTCTTTATTTTAATCATAAGATGTATTACGTAGTAAAATATTCAGGTCCTTTGGGCTTTATAAAACCCTGGACCGCAGTCCGCGACAGTAAAACGTTCAGTCAGCAATTCCTGACGCCCTCTATTATTGAAGGGATTCGTCAAAAGTTGGAGGTAGCGGCTATCGAACGTCATAAACTGTCTTATGATATGATCAGTGTACAACAGGAAAGAACTCAGACCCGGGGATGGGAATATAAGAAAACACAGAAATTGATGCTTCGTCCACAGTCGATATTGGAGCGTGGGGTTATGGTAAATCCGGTATTAAGATTGGCATTTTTACAAGAAAAAGATGCGGAAAAGGCTGTGAGCCAACATATCTGTCTGTGCCGGAATGAGGATATTTTGTTGCCGGACGCCGATTATGAAGCGGTCTCGGAAAGTGACTTTGACCGATATTCGGGTTTTGAATTACGATTTGGGGAAAGTGAATCTTCTTTTTTAGTGGGTTTCAATCGCTTTAACGGTGGACAACCCATGTATGGTTGGTTAGAAATTAGCGGCAAACCTGTGACTTATAAATGATGGAACAGTTA
>CAJKZL010000671.1 GCA_905204385.1 uncultured Odoribacter sp.
TTCCTGGGTGGTATATACTGGTTTATGTTGGCGGATACGGCGCTTTCGGATACGACGCCCCAGAAAAGTATGGGAAATCATTTCCTTAAAACCGTGTTTGACCAGAATACTACCGATTTGAATGATTCTGGTGATCTTCAGATACCCTACGTATACATCTGTAATTCTCATTGCTCTTCGGGTTTAGAAGGTTGGGGAGGAAACGAAGCATCTTCCAGTAAAGCATTCAGCTTTTCTACAGCTGTTGTGAGTTGATCGAGAGTTTGAGTAAGCTTTTTATCCCGGCGGGGAGTGAATAACTGACGCAATAATAAAGTGCTGTTCAGCCCTTCCATAGCTCCTGCTATATGATCACTGAGCCGACGGGCTGCTTCCGGATCTTTATGAGTCTGTTGTTCGATAATTTTGGATACCTTTTCGATAAAAGCATCCCGGTCACTGAGCGAGGCATTGATGGAAGCCCGAAAAAGCAAATATAATAAGTCGTTTGTCAAACCGATTACTATAAGCATTGTCGATTGCAAAATATTAAACGAAAAAAGATGTGTTTAGTTGCAAAGAAGAAATTTTGCAGATTATTTTCTATTTTTGTAGGCTCTTAGAAATTTAAGATGATTTGTATATGGAGTGGATACATACTTTATTTTTCGGATCGGGAATCGGGCATTCGATTTTATTGGTAGCTATCGTTATCTTTATCGGGATATATCTGGGAAAAGTAAAAATAGCAGGTGTTTCTTTAGGAATTACCTGGATTCTGTTCGTCGGTATTATTTTCAGCCATTGGGGAATGCGGATGGATGCGCATGCTTTGCACTTCCTGAAAGAATTCGGACTGATTTTGTTTGTTTATTCAGTTGGTTTACAGGTAGGACCCGGTTTCTTCGCTTCTTTTAAAAAAGGCGGGCTTACCCTGAATTTACTAGCGGTATTGGTGATTGTACTGGGTGTTGCAATTACCTGTGTTTTATATGTCGTGACCGGTTTGCCCGTCACTACGATGGTGGGTATTCTCTCCGGGGCGGTGACGAATACGCCGGGCCTGGGGGCTGCGCAACAGGCTTATTTCGATATGACCGGTAAGGAAGGTACCGAAATCGCTATGGGCTATGCAGTGGCTTATCCTTTGGGTGTGGTGGGGATTATCGCAGCACTCATCCTGATTCGTTATATTTTCCGGATTTCTTTCGATAAAGAGACTGAATCTGCCCAAAGTCAGCTGGAAGAAAAGGAAGCACGGGCGACCCATGTTTCCGTCCGGGTGAAAAATCCGGCTCTGTTCGGTAAAGAAGTGGAGGCCGTCGCTACGTTGATCGATAAGAAATTTGTGATTTCCAGGGTGTTGCACGAGAATAATGATTTGGAGATCGCTTATTCACGCACACATCTACAGGCCGGAGATAAATTATTTATCATTGCTGCCAAGCAAGATATGGATGCGATAATCGCTTTTATCGGTGAAAAAATAGAGATGCATCGTTCTGAGTGGGAGAAGCTGGATTCCAAGTTGGTTTCGAAACGTATCATGATTACCCGTTCGGAAATCAATGGAAAAATGCTGGCTCAACTTCATTTACGCGGAGGATTCGGTGTCAATATCACCCGGGTAAACCGGGCCGGAGTGGATTTGGTGGCTAGTCCGGGGTTGGAATTGCAGATCGGTGACCGGGTTACGGTTGTCGGAACGGAAGATAGTGTGAAAAGTGTAGAGAAAATATTGGGTAATTCACTCCGGAGGTTGCGGGAACCCAATCTGGTACCTATTTTTCTGGGGATCGCTTTGGGTATTTTGTTAGGGAGTATACCTTTTACTTTTCCGGGAATTCCGCAACCGGTGAAATTGGGATTGGCAGGAGGACCTTTGATTACCGCTATTTTGATCAGTAAGTTCGGACCCCATTATAAATTGGTTACTTATACGACGATGAGTGCCAACCTGATGTTGCGCGAAATCGGTATCTCTGTGTTTCTGGCCTGTGTCGGTTTGGATGCAGGGGTCGGATTTGTGGATACGGTGGTGATTCAAGGTGGTTTTGCATGGATCGGATATGGGTTTATCATTACCTTCGTGCCTTTGATGATAGTCGGCAGTATTGCCCGTTGGTGTTATAAGAT
>CAJKZL010000672.1 GCA_905204385.1 uncultured Odoribacter sp.
CCTTCCCCCTTCCACCCCTCCTATACCCCAATGCGTTTTGCTATTGGCTCCCTTTCAGTTTATCCGCCTATTGCTATTCGTGCCGCCGCCGCCGGGGCCCCACTGTTAAAAGAAACCTGAAGTCCCGGGGCAGCTCCCTGCAACAATTGGTCGACACTCGTAAAAGATTGATGCTCCAAAGGTTCCATGTCTACGGAAGAAATAGCGTTGGACATATATACCCGGTCCCTTTGAATCATACCGGTATTGGCTTTTTTTACCCGTCTTGCCACTACTACGGCTTCATCCAACGAATGGGTTTCCTCTTTCAGAATGATAGTATACTCTTTGTTGAGTTCAAGCGGGTAGGTTTGTTTTACATAACCGATAAACGAAAAGGCGATTTTATCGATTCCCTCAGGAATCAGGAACTTGAATTTTCCGTCCATATCGGTCGCCGTTCCCCCCATAATACGATCGTTCTTGTTCATCAACATCACAGAAGCTCCCATCAAAGGAACACCTTTGACATTGTCATACACTACACCCTGTACGTAATTCTGGGTTTGCCCGTATAATGGACATAACAGCAAGAGAATACACAGGCTGATTATAAATTTAATTGCTTTTATCTGCATAACTGTTATTTTTACTGTGTTATTACCGTCTTCACACCGTGGAACACACCGTTGGAACCTTGCTGATTGGCAAGTTCCTCGATGACAGTCGTCCCTCCATACTGCGTTCGGATTGAAAAATTATCCCAGGCTCCCGACATATTCAAGGTCGTATTGCTCATGGCCATTATAGGTCCCGATGTTTGTCCATCTGTAAAGATTCTCCGGTTGGCTACTATATGCCGCAACAGCAAATCTTTGGCATCCTGTGCATTCATCTGATTGATTTTGTTCTGGGTATAGCTGCCTGAAGCTTCGAAGGCCTCATTGGTCGGAGCAAAAACCGTATAATAAGTAGATCTCCAACTATCCAATAGAGTTGTCTGTTCTGCCTTTTCAATCAGTAACTTGAATGTCGAAAACTGCGGATCATCTTTGATAAAGCTACGGTATATATATTCGGTTGTATCGCTGGTAGTCAGATTGATCAAAGCCTCGAAGATGCCGTCGATCTCATAAATCGATCCGTTTACACCCGTCCAGGTCGGGGTTTCGGACAGCAGAGGAATTTTATTGTTTTTATAATCTATAAAATAACCATCTTCATACAAGATGAAACCGAAAGGAGTCTGATAATAACGATGTTCGAATTGTCCGTCTTTGACATTGGCTTCAAAAACACCTGCCCTCAAGCGCCATCCCAGGGTATCCAAATAGTTATTTTCAAATCCGTCGATACCGTTAAATCCGTTCCCCGTAGGATTTTTCCATGCCTGGGCATGGTCTGGCTGTACCAATATCGTTTTGGGTGGATGTTGATAAGAAGTAGCTTCTGTAACTCCCAATCCGTTCAACTTTTCATTATCCATCATCTTTCCCCATTCCTTATAACGGTTTTTGTTCACGTACAATCCGCCTTCCACGCTTTCCAGTTGAGGAATACGAGGCAGTGCTTTTACTTTATAAATAATGGCATTGCTGCTTTGCAGCGGTTCTTTATACAAGGCCGCCATGTCGTTTCCCTCCTGAAGAATGGTACCGCTAAAACTAAAAAAGTAAGGATCGTTCCGGGTAATGTCGCCGATCCCCCAGCAAGTCGAGGTGTTCGAAAGCAAAGTTTTCAGGATATGGATGACCAATTGATCCGGAATAGAATCATAACTGATCAGTTTATCGGGCACCATATACTGATCTAATTCGGCTTTAATGGCTGCATCCGTCGGAGCGAAGATAATAAAAGGTGACCTTTCGTCGGCAATGTCAAGATAACGGGGCGTTGTATTGGTTAACTTGACATTATAATGCTTAATTTTGGTAGTATCTACCTGCCCGCTACTATTCATACCTCTCGACTCATATTCCACATAACGGTCGAAGAATTTCATGAACAGGCTCAGTTCTGGATCTTTAGCCATCGCTTCGTCCGCCCTGGGCAACAACATCAAGGGGTCGTCCAATATATGGATCACTCCATTTGAAGTCGGTATGTCCCGCTCTATGGTAGAGACTCTGGCATTT
>CAJKZL010000673.1 GCA_905204385.1 uncultured Odoribacter sp.
TCTTCGCCCAACCTGAGTATGTTCGCTTCCGATGCATTGACGGACAGGGGGACCTACACTGAGACTAATTCAGAAAACCTGAATTACTATGGAGATGCTACTTTGACTTTCGGGAAAGTATTCGGCGAAAGACATTGGGTAAATGCTGTTTTAGGGATGAATTTTCAGTCTTCCGACCGGAATTCTTCCGGATATTCGGCAAAAGGGTTTATGTCCGATCGTTTCGATAATCCGGCCTTTTCCAACGGGTATGCCAGCGGGTCACGTCCCTCGTATTCTGAAAGCGAAAACCGTTCGGCCAGTTATTATTTTAACGGAGGCTATACTTTTGATAACCGCTATTTGCTGGATGCCAATTTTCGTATGGACGGTTCGTCGGTTTTTGGTGTGAACAATCTCTTTACGAAAACCTGGGCGGTCGGAGTTGGCTGGAACCTGCATAACGAATCTTTCTTGAGGAATAATCCTATCCTTACTTACCTAAAATTGCGTTTTTCCGTGGGTAATCCCGGAAATCAGAATTTGGATGCCAAAATGGCCAATAATGCTTATAATTACGTAACGTCTTATCCGAATCCTTTTGGCTTGGCCGCACTGGTTTCTACCTGGGGAAATAAATTCCTGGATTGGCAGAAAACATTGAATACCAATTACGGGATCGATCTGGAAATCATGAAGCGCAGGTTGAGGGTGACGCTGGAATACTACAACAAGAAAACCGATCCTCAGATTATAGCCATCGACTTACCGCCTTCAACCGGCTCGGGTTCTATCCCTTCCAATCTTGGCGGCTTACGTTCGTATGGTATAACTATGAGTGCCAGCCTTTACCTGATTCGGAAAGAACAGATGAGTTGGTCGGTAAATGCAAACCTGAGGCATTCCGTTTCGGAATATTATAACATCGGGGATGCTCTTCTGAAATACGAAAATAAAAACGGGGATACGAGCAACAAGTTGATGCGTTTTTATGACGGAGCGACTACCACTTCATTGTATGCTGTCCGCTCGGCAGGAATCGACCCTTCGACCGGCAGGGAAATTTTTATCAAAAAGGATGGGTCGCAGACTTATACCTATGATGTCAACGACCAGGTGAAAGTCGGAGATTCAACTCCGAAGACAGAAGGAGTGATCGGTACTTCTTTCTATTACAAAGGCCTGTCGTGCAGCATCAATTTCCGTTACCGCACCGGAGGTCAAATTTTCTTGAATACATTATACGATAAGGTGGAGAATATTTCCGAGGAAGGGCTTAGGCAGAATCAGGATAAGCGGGCTCTTTACGACCGTTGGAAAAATCCGGGCGATCAGGCAAAGTTCAAAGCCATTTCCCTTACGGAAAATACGCCTATTTCTTCCCGTTTTGTGTCGGATGAAAATACTTTCAGTTGCGAATCGTTGACGGTCAGCTATGAGTCCCAGGCCAAATGGCTGAAATATGCCGGTATTTCTTCTTTGTCGTTGAGTGCATCGAGCGGGGATATTTTTAGAATCTCTACCGTAAAAAATGAGCGGGGATTGAATTTCCCTTTTCAACGGAGTGTTAATGTATCCCTGGGTGTACGTTTCTAATAATTAAAACAAATGATTATGAAAAAAGGGTTAAAAGGAATAGGTCTGCTGTTGGGAATAATAATGCTGTTCGGTTCATGTGAATCGTGGCTGGAAGTAAAAATGAAAGATAAAATTCTGGAAAATGAATTGTATGAAGATCTGGAAGGATATACAACGGCGTTGAACGGCATTTATGCTGAATTGAACAATACCACTATTTACGGAGCTGTTTTGTCGATGGGTACGATTGACGTGATGGCTCAATTTTATGATGTACTGACCCCCGAGGCTCATACCATGAGTGTCTACGGCATATATGATTTTAATCAGTCCACTTATAAGAGTTTATTTTCGAGCGTATGGTCCAAAATGTATAGTTTATTGGCAAATATCAACTTATTATTGGAAAATTGCGAGCGTCCGGATGTTCCCCTGCCGGGAGTGATGAAGGGACTGGTGACGGGCGAAACTTATGCTTTACGCGGCATGCTGCACTTTGATTTATTACGGATGTATGTGACGGTTTACCGTGATAATACCAAAAATGAAAAGGT
>CAJKZL010000674.1 GCA_905204385.1 uncultured Odoribacter sp.
AGGTACTGATCGAACATCCATTGCATCAGTGGAGTGGTGAGAAAGCGCTGCTGTCCGTACAGGTCATAGGATTTCCAATCCGTAGAAACGTCTGTCACCGGCCACATCAGAATCTGCCCCTTGATTTCCGGACCTCTGTTTTCTTTTGCCAGCATAGCGGTGACGATGGCCATATTCCCTCCGGCACTATTGCCGACGATGGCCAGCCTTTTTCCGTCGACGTTTATTTCGTCGCCATGATGCGCCACCCACTGAAGGGCAGCAAAGATTTCGTCTATGGCCTGCGGAAATTTAGCCTCCGGCGATGGAGTGTAATTGACGAATACACAGGCATAACCCGATTGAACAACCAGGTCACGCACTAATCTTTTATGGGTCGGAAAATCGCCCAGCACCCAACCTCCGCCGTGGATAAAGAGAAAGACCGGCAATTTTCCGCTTTTGCCTGCCGGACGGACGATATCGAGCAGTAGGGGATGATCGCCTGCCGTAATGATCTTTTCCGATTCTTCGATCCCCGACAGATCGGTCTCTATGCTTGCCTGTACATCGCTTAACACTTTCCGGGCTTCCGGAACCGACAGCGACTCGACAGGGGTATCTCCCGCATTCAGCACTTGCAGATAAGTCCTGGTACCCTTACTCAAGTGATCGTCTTTCAGATAATCCGTGGATTTTTTATTTTTCATAACTCTTTCTTTTCTTCTTTCTTTTCCAACTCTCTCATCTCTCATCTATAATCTATAATCTCTCATCTATAATCTCTCATCTATAATCTATAATCTATAATCTATACTCTATACTCTATAATCTAAAAAGTATGATTCCCTCCCGTAATGCCGTATACCTCGGCGGTGGTATAGCTCGATTCGTCGGAAGCCAGTAATACATAAGTGGCAGCCAATTCCACCGGTTGACCGGATCTTTTCAAAGGTGTTTTCTGACCGAATTCCGCCAACTTTCCTTTCGGTTGCGCTTCCGTCACCTGTAGCGGAGTCCAGATCGGGCCCGGTGCGACACTATTGACGCGTATACCCTTCGAAGCCAGTTGTTGTCCCATGGCGCGGGTAAAAGCAATGATGGCGGCTTTGGAAGCTGCATAGTCCGACAAGTTAGGACTAGGGCGATAGGCTTGTATCGAACTGGTAGTAATAATCGTAGATCCTGGCGCTAGGTGAGGTACTGCGGCCTGCACTATCCAAAAGAGGCTGAACACATTGGTGGCGAAGGTTTTCAAAATATTCTCCGTTCTTACGTCGGCGATGTCGTCGACGGAGATTTGATAACCGCCCACAAGGGCCAGGATATCCAGTCCGCCGAGTTTTTCGCGTGCTTCTTTCACCATCGCATGGCAGAACTCTTCATCCTGCAAGTCTCCCGGAATCAGTACGGCTTTACGGCCTGCTTTTTCGATCAATCGGGCCACTTCTTCCGCATCGCTTTGTTCTTCGGGTAAATAGTTGATGGCCACATCGGCTCCTTCGCGGGCGTATGCAATGGCTGCGGCACGTCCGATGCCGGAATCCCCTCCGGTTACCAGCGCTTTGCGCCCTTTTAACCTGTCATGTCCGATATACGATTCTTCTCCGCAATCGGGAAGTGGATGCATTTTACTTTGCAAGCCCGGCGAATGCTGGGGCTGTTCGTCATAGCTACCGGTATGGTAGGCTGTTAACGGGTTTTGTAATTTTTTTTGTTTTTCCATATGCTTCGTTTTTTGTTTCCTTTTAGAAACGTAGGCAGACCGGGCTTTGTTCCTCTTTCTCCGATTATTTTCCCTCCCACCCCGAACCGGAAGGCGGAAACTGTTTGAATTTTTAAAGTCCGGTAATATACCGAATAGGTTTTGAAAATAAACGTTATCTTTTGTATTTATCCAAAAAACCTTTATCTTTGCCGTGTGCAATTACAATAGATATCAATGCTTTTGATTTAATAAAAAACGGACGTTTTTTGTTTTGATTTTTTCTCCTGCTCCCCGATATTCCTAAATTTTATAACTTCCTGAATATTCACCTTTTAGGGTGCATCCATTTTTGTATGCTTTCATTTTTATGTACTCCAATTTAAACGTCCGATTAAATCCGGCAAGTAATCTTTGTAAATAAAC
>CAJKZL010000675.1 GCA_905204385.1 uncultured Odoribacter sp.
CCTATTTCCCATTGGGAATTGAATTTGTAATCGAAAGCCAAGTCAATACGAGGTATGGAGATCGAATTGCGTTGGTCTTTTTTGCTCCCGTTGTCCGTACCCCGGAAACGGTTGATGCCGTAGTCCATAAAGTTCGCGAGGATTTCCCCATATCCGCCGAAACGGAACTTATTATATCCGGCGGCATAAATGTCTGCCGACTGTTCCACTGCGGATTTTCCTGTCGTTGTTTCTTCTTGTTCCTGTGCAAATGCTGTTGCACAAGAGGTTAGTAGAGTAATTGTTAATAAATTAGTTAACCTTTTCATTGCGTTTTTTAATTTTTGGCAAAATTAGAGGGGCTGCGGACGGTGTGCAATCGCAATTAGTAGGTAAAAAGATGTCAGTGTTACCTATTTGTAGGTATTGTGCGCAAATATCACCCTGATTAGGTAGCAAAAGGCGTTTTTTTACTCACATATAGGTATTGTAGGAGGCCGGAAGTGCCCGTATCTTTGCAATGTCATTAAGTAAAGTAACACTATTAGTATAATCGCTATATCAAAACCTTTTGCTAATTATGTAAGCATATAAGATGATTAAACGTGTGTCGGAAATTTTTTATTGGTTGTTTCCGGCATAAAAAAGGGACTCTCCTGCGAAGGATGGTTCCTTTTTTATTTTTTTGATATTATTTATAATCCTTCCTGTTTGATACCTATATCAGGCGATACGCTGCAATATATCTACCGTTTTAGTAACTATTTGTAGGGATTTTGGCCGTTGGGAATACATGATGTTTTTGTTGATTGTTTCGCATGCCATATAAATAACGTACCTTTGCACCGAAATTAAAACCGAAGAAAACAAAATAAGGTATGAAGTTTGAAAACGAGAACTGGGCGCAGTTCAAAGGCGAAATTTGGAAAAGAGAGATTAACGTAAGGGATTTTATCCAGAACAACTACAAACCTTACGAAGGGGACGACTCTTTCTTGAAAGACTCCTCAGATAAGACGAAGAAAGTTTGGGATAAATTGACCGAAATGTTTAAGGTTGAAAGGGAGAAGGGTGTTTACGACGCTGAAACAAAATATCCTCAAGGTATAGATACTTACGGACCAGGTTATATTGACAAAGAAAACGAAGTAATTGTCGGCCTGCAAACCGATGCCCCCCTGAAACGCGGTATTTACCCGAAATGTGGTACCCGCATGGTGGAAAACAGTCTGGAAGCATATGGCTACAAACTGGACCCGATGACAAAAGAAATCTTCACGAAATACAGAAAGACGCATAACGAAGGCGTATTCTCCGCTTATACAGATGAAATGCTTGCAGCGCGCCGTTCCGCTATCATCACCGGCCTGCCGGATGCTTACGGACGCGGACGTATTATCGGTGACTACCGCCGTGTAGCACTTTACGGTACTGAAATCCTGATCGCTGAAAAGAAACATTATCTGAAAAGACTCGATATTCAGGAACTGACCGAAGAGATCATCCAGAGCCGTGAGGAAATATCCGAACAGATCAAGGCGCTGAAGGCTTTCGAAAAGATGTGTGCCGGTTATGGTTTCGACGTGACTAAACCTGCAAAGGATGCACGCGAAGCGGTTCAGTTTGTCTATCTGGGTTATCTGGCTGCGGTGAAGGACCAGGATGGGGCTGCCATGTCGTTGGGACGTACTTCTACTTTCCTCGATATTTATATTGAAAAAGATATCCGTGAAGGCAAGCTGACGGAAGAAGAAGCTCAGGAGCTGATCGACCAGTTTATTATCAAACTGCGTATCGTCCGTTTCCTTCGTACTCCGGAATATAACGACCTGTTCTCCGGTGACCCTGTTTGGGTAACCGAGTCTTTGGGCGGACAGGGTGTCGACGGCCGTTCATTGGTGACGAAGACGTCTTACCGTTATCTGCATACATTATATAACCTCGGCCCGGCACCGGAACCCAACTTAACGGTACTGTGGTTCAACAACGCTCCTGAAAACTGGAAACGTTTCTGTGCGAAGGTTTCTATCGATACTTCCGCTATCCAGTATGAGAACGACGATCTGATGCGTCCGGATTATGGAGATGATTATGGTATTGCCTGCTGCGTGTCTCCG
>CAJKZL010000676.1 GCA_905204385.1 uncultured Odoribacter sp.
GGGGGTCGTGATCGTTAAAAATTGCATCCCACACCCGAATATCATAACGGAGAGTGGACGTGCACTGACGGCACATCATTCCGTTCTTATCTTTGAGGTACTTGAAACTGCTACCTTGCCCGAATGGGATGACGAGGAGGAAATTGCTCCGGATGCACACGAATTGGTGCAGGAGTTATATGGAATCTGGGATTCGCTGAATCAGAATAAGATGTTGGAAGCATGGCACGATGCGCAGCAGATCAGAGAGGAAGCGCTGGACTTGTTCAGTCATGGAATCGTAGATCTGAAAACCCGTGCACAAATCGAGCGTCTGTATTGGTCTATTACACGTGAGATTAATCAGATTGCCGGCGGTTTGAAGCATGCGCCTGATGAATTCCGCGGACTGTCTAAGTTGCTTGCCGATAAATATTTCTGTAATTTCTCGCTCTTCCAGTCGCTTCCCGACTCTTGGGCAATTGACCAGATATTCCCCATCATGCCTATCCAGCGTTTGGACGAGAAACCGGAACGCTCTGCCACTTTGCAGGATATTACTTGCGATTCGGACGGGAAGATCAACAACTTCATATCCACCCGTAATTTCTCTTATCATCTTCCGGTACACGAACTGAACCATAAAGAACCGTATTATTTCGGAGTTTTTCTGGTGGGGGCTTATCAGGAAATTCTCGGCGATTTGCATAATCTTTTTGGAGATACCAATGCCGTACATATCAAAGTGAAAAATGGAGAGTATGTGATCGATAAAATCATTGAAGGGGAAACGGTTGCGGATGTTCTTGAATATGTACAGTTTATGCCTAAGCGAATGGCCCGTACGGTAGAAGTGTGGGTGACCTCGTCCGTGAAAAAAGGTATTATTTCTCCTGAAGAAGGACGCGAATTTTTATCGAACTACCGGTCGGGATTGTATGGATATACTTACCTGGAATAATCGCAAGGATCAGGAAAGTCGTAAAAAATCCGGAAGCCATATAAACTTCCGGATTTTTTGTTATCCTCAAGGGCAACGATATCTTTATTTGATAAAATGCTGAATAAAGACCTGGAATAAACGCGGTTCCAGAAGAATGGGAAAAATAAAGCCGAAAACTGCTCCGTAAAAGTGGGCGTTATGGTTGATATGATCTCCACCCCGCCGGGCCATATATTGGCAATAAGCCAGATAAAGCAAGCCAAAAACAATGCCGGGAATGGGAATGGCGGCAAAAAGCAGAATTTTATCCCAGGGATTCAAAAAGATGGCCGTAAACAAAACGGCGGCGACTGCCCCGGAGGCGCCGATGGAAGTATACCAGGAGGCATTGCGGTAGCGGATAATGTCATTGACAGATGCAATGATCATCCCCCCGAAATAAAGCAATAAAAAAGCCCACTTACCGAAGCCCATATATTGGAAGGCATTTTCAATGTATTGGCCGAAGGACCAAAAAGTGAACATGTTTACAAAAAGATGCATCCAATCGGCATGGACAAATCCGTGGGTGATAAGCCGGTACCACTCGTTGGCATGCACCACCCTATAGGGCTTGAGGGATAATTTGTCGAACAATTGGGCATTGTTGAAACAAAGCATGGACACGAGGACGGTAATTGCTATAAGGGTATAGGTCAACATGGAACTGTCTTTTCGGTTAAATTTTATTCTTCCGGTTCATCCTTTTCATCGTCTGTTCTCTGAATGTCTGTTACCGTTCCCGGCTATTCCTTGAAGCGGATGCTGAGAATCTGATAGATCAGCTTAGCTGCCAGAAAGTCGGGAGCTTTGTTGATGTGATTGGGGCAGAGTTCAACCACGTCCAGTCCGATGATATTATGACGCTCATTGATCAGCTTTAGCAAAGTCAATATATCCCGGTAGCGTAAGCCGTCCGGTTCCGGTCTGAAGCGGATCCATGGTAGTAATGTCTTCAATCTGGCATACGCCGGTTGTTCCGTAAACGATATAATCGCCTTTTTCAAACATGTTCACACATCCTTTTTCATTAACATAAAACGAAATTTACATATTCATTTTACCAGAATTTAGAGGTGGATTTCCAATGCTTTTTTACACAAAACCGAAAGTTTGTGAAATAG
>CAJKZL010000677.1 GCA_905204385.1 uncultured Odoribacter sp.
TCAGGTAATTATAAGTTTCCACAAAGCGGCTGGTTGCCTGTGTCGTTTCGTTATCGGCAATGTCTTTAAAGAAGGTAATATCTCCTGCTTTTTTCCACCTGTCTTTCAACACCCTTCGGTCGCAGTTGTAACGCTTATCTGCATTTTCCACCCGATCTACCAATGTCTGATTATAAGTCTCTCCTCCCAGACGGTAAGTCATGTATACGCTCAGGGAAAACCCTTTATATCCTCCCGTCAAAGATATATTCCCTTCGACATCGGGATCTTCGTATCCAATCGGCCGCTGGTCCTTTGCATTCCACTTATCGGTCCTTAAACCGTTACGGTCGATGAAAATCTCTTTGCCATTGGCAGGATTGATTCCTACCGAAGGCACTCCCCAAATTGTATTCAATGACTCACCTTCGATAAAACGGACCCGGGGAACGTTGGTCAGACTATCGTCCTGGACTTCATTCCAGGCTCTCAAACCATTGGAGATTTTTTTCAGCTTATTGGCATTATGGCTCACGCCGACCGCCAGGTTCAGATAAGCATCTTTCGTCCTGAACAAAGTTCCTCTGATTTTCAAATCAAATCCTCTGTTTTCCAGTTCTCCGATGTTTTCGGTATAGGTTGAAAAGCCCAGGGACGGGGCCAGAGTGATATCGGACAATAAACTTTTGGAGGTATTCACATAATAATTGGCCGTCACCATCAATCTTCTCTTCAACAAATCAAAATCGATACCGATGTTCCGTTGCGTCGTTTTCTGCCATTTCAAATCGTGGTTAGCCAATCCTTTCATCGTCGCCCCTATCCCATAACGATAGCGGTTATTGACATCGTATTCATACTTGGCAATAGCCTGAAACGGATTGAAAGACTGCGATCCTACCCATCCGAGAGAGGCCCGGATCTTTAATCGGTCTACAAATGCCCAATGATCTTTGACCCATGTTTCATTATGAATATTCCATCCCACCCCGACAGAGCCGAAGGGAGCCCAGCGGGCATTCGAGCCGAATTTCGAAGAAGCATCGGAACGAACGGACAAATCCAGCTAATAACGTTCTTTGAAAGAGTAGTTCATATTTCCGACAAAACCTATCAATCTGGAAATCCCGTCCTTTCCCGTGGGGGTTTTATTCGTCGGATATGCTGCCCCAAAAATGATATAATCCAGACTTTCATCCGGAAACCCTTCCACTTTCACGCTATATTCTTCCGAGGACTGATCTTGCAAATTCAAGGCCCCATTCAGATTTACAACGTGAGAACCCAACTGCTTGAAATAACTGACCACCACATTGGCATCATATCCGAACTCTTTAGATTCTGTCGCCTGGTATAATCCCCGCCGATAATAATTACTTCCGGTCATTTTACTAAAATCGGTATGTTTGGCCGGTTTAAAAACCACTCCTTCTTCTTTTTTCTGATGAATAGCCAGATTTCCTTTTATTCGCAAAGCTTCCGTCAAATACCAATCGATACTGAAGTTATTCGTAAAATTGCTGTACGAAGTATTGTCGACAGTATGCAACTGCGTATTATACAATGGATTGGGAATTGCATCGAATTGGCCTATCGAATTTGATTCCAGCATATACAAAAATTGGCCATTCCCATCTTCATAAACATAATAAGGGTTTGCTTTGGCATATGCCGAAAACGAACCATAGGGAGAATTATCCGAATTCACCACATCAAAGGTCATCTGATTTTTAAAAACGACCTTTTTCATCTGATATTGCAGCAACATCCCGGCACTGATTCTCTCCCTTCCGGATTCCTTCATTACTCCAGGGGATTGCTCATAAGTAAGATCGAACAAATAACGAATGGAATTTTCACCTCCGTCTACAGACAAGGAATGTTTATGTCCCGTTACAGCGTGCAGCGGTTTATTCAGCCAGTAAGTGTCGTGACCTTCTTTCACCAGACGTAATTTTTTATTATACTGCTCATCCAATTGCAACTGCAAGTGGGGAACCGAAGCATTATAATAACCTGCCGACTTTTCCAATTCCAATTTCTCTGCAGCATTTAACAAATCATAATCCCTCAAATCGGGAATATTAAAAGAAAGGTCTACGC
>CAJKZL010000678.1 GCA_905204385.1 uncultured Odoribacter sp.
ATTCTATCTCCCTGATCTCATGCCTGGGGTTTAAGGGCAACAGGGCGTTCAGCAAGCTGATCACCAGGTCGGGATGCTCGCCGAAAACATGTTTGAAAGTCAGATCGGCTTTAGGATCGAGATAACGCATAAATTTCCTTTTCTTTTTAATTTAAAGCAAATATAAGAAAAAATAGGCAAATAAAAAATACTGTGTTTGTGAGAGAAAAGATAGCGCAGGGCCCTGTCCCCCGTGGGCTATGTTATTTTAAAAATAATTATTTAAATTTACACCATGTTATAGATCGGGTCTATTGTGAACTCACTCAGTTGTAATTGGTATTTAGTATGAAAAAAGTTGGTGGAAAATTATTGGGATTTGTTTTTGGTGTAGGTATATTGTTTGCTCTTTTGCCAGAGAAACAGGCCGGTGCTCAGGATTTACTTATTAACATTTAATAAAATCGTATGAAAAAAGGAATTTATCTTTTGGGATTAGGAGTCTTGCTGTTGCTGTGTATGGATTTACAGGCAAAAGTACGTCTGCCTCACTTCTTTTCTTCCAATATGGTATTGCAAAGGGATATGCCTATCCGGGTGTGGGGAAAAGCGGATAAGAATGAAGTGATTTCCGTCGCTTTGAATGGAAGTGTGCAAACGGCAAAAACCTGGAAGGATGGAATCTGGAGGGTGGAATTGCCTGCTATGAAAGCCGGGGGACCTTACGACATGCAGATCGAATCCGCAGAGGAGACGATCGGTTTAACCAATATATTGATCGGAGATGTTTGGGTTTGTAGCGGACAATCGAATATGGAGTTCGGTTTGAATAATGTTATAAATGCCGGGCAGGAGATTGCTGCCTCCACTTTGCCGGATATCCGTCTGTTGAATGTTCCGAAAAATATGCAATCGAAGGAGCAGTTCGATCTGGAGCCTTGCGAATGGACTGCCTGTAATCCTCAGACGTCTCCTCTGTTTACGGCTGTCGGTTACTTTTTCGGTAAAGAATTGCAACCCGAAATCGGAGTGCCTGTCGGATTGATTCATACTTCCTGGGGAGGTACCGATATAGAAACCTGGACCAGCTGGGAGACGGCTGTTAAAACCAACGACACTTATAAAAAATATGCCGGAAAGGATCAGGAGAAAGCGATGGGGTATTCGATGGATAATATCAGGTTATATAAAGAAGCCTTGAAAAAAGACAAAGGTTTGGTTCAGAAATGGTATGTTCCGGCTTATAAAACCAAAGGGTGGAAGACGATGGCAGTGCCGAAAGTCTGGGAGGCAGAACTGGCGAACGAAGATGGGATTGTTTGGTTTCGGAAAACCATTGATTTGCCGGCGTGTGTGACAGGAAAAAAAGCCAGAATAAATCTGGGGGCAGTGGATGACGAAGACCTGACCTATGTCAATGGGGTGAAAGTAGGAGAAATGAATTTCTGGATGCCCAACAGGTCTTATGAAATTCCGGCAGGTGTCCTGAAAGGGGGAAATAATGTGATTGCTGTTCGCATTACGGATACCGGCGGCTTGGGAGGAATCCTCGGTAAAGCTGAGGAAGTATACCTGGAAATCGATGGACAGAGATATTCGCTTGCCGGTGATTGGGTGTATAAGCCTTCGGTGGTGACTTCGATGTATAAAGTCAGTGGGATTAGTCCGAATAGCTTCTCTTCCTTGTTGTACAACGGGATGGTGCATCCCTTGATCGGATATGGGATAAAAGGTGTGATCTGGTATCAGGGAGAGAATAATGCGGGCAGAGCTTATCAATATCGTACGTTGTTTCCGGCCATGATATACGATTGGCGGCAGCAGTGGGGATATGAGTTCCCTTTTCTGTGGGTACAATTAGCTAATTTTATGGCGGTGGAAGATCAGCCGAAAGACAGCGATTGGGCAGAACTTCGTGAAGCACAGAATATGACCCTGAGTTTGCCGAAGACCGGACAAGCCGTTATTACCGATATCGGTGAGGCTTTCGATATTCATCCCAAAAATAAACAGGAGGTGGGGAAACGATTGGCGAAAGCAGCTCTGCAGGTTGCTTACGGACAACCTGTTTTGGGAGAAGGTCCCGTTTATAAGTCTATGAAA
>CAJKZL010000679.1 GCA_905204385.1 uncultured Odoribacter sp.
GGCATCACCGTATATTCGCAAAAGGATGAATTGGGCTTTCTGGTGGACGGAAGCGGAGAATGGGGGTATTTTTCCTCGGATAATAGCGGGAAGCGCTGTATTTACCGCTATCGGCTGGAACAAAACGTCGCCTGTCCGCCGGCCGCTTATGTAAAATTGCTTATTTCCGATGAAAAGGGAAGCCCTGTCGTGCCCGACCGTTTGGTCTTGGCGGGGCTTGAGGTGGGCGATACCCTGGCTTATTACGACGGGAGGTTTACACAAGACATGCTGGCTTGCGTGCCCGCCGATAAATTGTTGCTGGTAAATGTGGTGAAAAAGGGATATTTATACTATTCCGATACCCTGAGAGTAAGCCGATCGGCCGAGCCTTTCGCCATTCGTCTGATGCCCATCCGGGCGGGACAATCTTTGGTATTGAAGGGGATTTTCTTCGATGTCGACGACTATCGGTTGAAGCCCGAGTCTTTGCCCGAACTGAACCAATTGGCTGAATTTCTGAGGTTGAACCCGGAGGTGAGGATTGAAATATCGGGACATACGGATAGCAGCGGCAATGACAGGCATAATGAACTCTTGTCGGGCAACCGCGCTTTCGAGGCGGATAAGTTTTTGTTTTTGAAGCGCATCGCCAAGGAAAGGATGGAATACCGGGGATATGGGAAAAGCCGTCCGCGGGTGGCGGAAACCTCACCCGAAGCCAAAGCCATGAACAGGAGAACGGAAATTGAAATCAAGTGACGATGGAGGCAGGGTGAACGGAATATGAAAAAATAATCTTTGAAAAGTAAGCTATGATAAAGTATCGGCTTGCAGGATTCGAGATCCTGGAATACGAGGAGGCGGTTTCGACCAATACGTTGGCGGAAGAAATGCCACAGCATGAATTGTCGGACAAGCAGGTGATCCTCACCTATCGGCAGACGCAAGGCAGGGGGCAAGCCTCCAATCGCTGGGAGAGCGCTCCCGGAGAGAATATTTCGATGACGGTGATTTTCTGTCCGCAACGTTTGGAGGCGGGCAAGCAGTTCGCCGTTTCTATGGTGATTGCGCTGGGGTGTCTGGATTTTCTCAGCCGGTATGTCGGGGATGTCACCGTGAAGTGGCCGAATGACGTATATGCCGGGGACCGTAAAATCTCCGGCATCCTGATAGAACACCGGATCGGGGGGGCTTATGTGCAATCTTCGCTGTGCGGGATCGGGGTAAACATTAATCAGGAAAGATTCCTGTCCGACGCGCCCAATCCGGTGTCGCTCTATCAGTTGATCAATCGTAAATTACCCTTGGAGGAGGCGCTGAAGGAATTATTGGAGTGCATCGGGCATCGTTATGGACAGGTGGGAGAGTATGCGGCTTTGGAGGCCGATTTCCGGAAGCATATGTACCGGGCTTCCGGGGTGTACGACTGGGAGGACGAAGAGGGACGTTTTCAGGCTGCGGTTGCCGGCTTGGACGAATACGGGCAATTGGTGTTGGAGGATACCCGGGGAGAAAAAAGAGTGTATGCCTTTAAAGAAGTGAAATATTGCTGATCCGGGAGAGGCAGCAGGAAAAGGATAAATCAGAGGGAGAACCGTACAAAAGCCATGAGGCAAAACCAGTCTTTCGCGGAAGCGGTAATGTTGCGGATGGCATTCCCCGGAAAGGTCAGAGCGGCATTGAGATGAAAATACCAGCGTTGATTGGGGAAATACTTGACGGTGAAATTGATTTCCGAGCCGTAAGTATGCGACGACAGGGTGGATAGTCCCGGATTGCCTCCCAGATTATTCTTCCGGGGAGCAATGAAGTACCACAGTTGGGTGATGGTTTGTATTTGAGACAGGGGATAGAAGGCCAACTGCAAAAGATGAGTCATTTCGTTCGAGTTTTGAACGATTTTATACAAATTGGATCCCTGGACCCATTGTTCGCCGTTTCCTCCGGTGTAGAGGGGATCCCAGCGCTCGTAGGCGCGGGTGGAGGGCTTGTCCCCGGAAAAATAGGCAAACCGGTAGCTTAAAGCAGGATTACCGTAATGGCGGGCGAAATTCCAGCCCAGATGCAGATACCAGGCATAGGCGCGCATAAGAAAATGCT
>CAJKZL010000680.1 GCA_905204385.1 uncultured Odoribacter sp.
TCGAACCCGCGACCCCGACCTTGGCAAGGTCGTGCTCTACCAACTGAGCTATTTTCGCATTCAATATGTTTACTCTTTCGGTTTTTGTCCGCCTTGCCAAGGTCGGATTTTGTCTATCGACTTAGGGGCAAGGCCATACTCTACCGACTGAACTATTTCCATGTCTCAAACAATATCTCTGTTTTGACGGTGCAAAGATAAATACATTTCCGGTATACTTCCAAATATTTCTCAAAAAAAAATTCAATTATTTTTCGACCGGGGAGCTATAATATAAATCAGCCGATCCCCGAAAGGACCGGCCGACCACTAAAATCAAACTACCTACTTTACCTCAATTTGTCTGCTCACTTTATCTTTCTGCTCCTTTTTCGGCAAAGTAACCTCAAGTATCCCATCCTTATAGGCTGCCTGGGCTTTTGCCACATCATACCTATCTTCAGGTAGTTCGAAACTCCGGTGGAAAGAATAGGAACTAAACTCCCTCCTCAAGTATTTCTCTTTATCATTCTCCTCTTTTTCCTCATTTCTTTCCCCGGATATCGTTAATATCCCGTCGTTATAATCTAAATGGATATCTTCTTTATTCATTCCAGGCACCCGCAACTCCAGCGACAATTCCTGGTCGTCTTCCTTTATATTCAATGCAGGCAGTCCCCTACGGTCTTCAAAAGCTGAAAAACCTGTATTCAGCAAATCGTCCAAAATACTCGGGTAAAAAGGCCTATCCCCATTGTTTCTTTTTATTAAACTCATAAAACCTCCTGTTTTTTAACTGGTTCATTCTTGTTTTCAACCTCTTTTACGCCCTTTAATCCCAAGCAGTTTCGGAAGTTTCATTAAATAATTCAAATTGAAAAGGAAAAAGTGAAAATTTGGACAAAGCGAAAAGAACCCCGGAATTTATTGCTGTTTGGTGCTTATTTTATAACTTCGAAGCCTGAATAAAGGTTCAAGAAAAACTGCCGGACAAAGTATATTTGTGAATAAGGCCTCCCAGGTCCGGCAAACAAGGGGGAAAGCCTGGCAATAAAAATCGGTAAAATAAAATTAATCATTATGGCCATTATAAAAAAATTAAACGGACATAGCCCTAAATTCGGCCGGAATTGTTTTCTGGCGGACAATGCGGCAATAATCGGGGATGTGGAGATGGGAGATGATTGCAGCATTTGGTTCGGGGCGGTTTTACGCGGAGATGTCCATTCCATCCGCATCGGTAATAAAGTAAATATTCAGGACAATGCCACTATCCATGCCACTTACCAGAAATCTCCCACTTTCATCGGAAACAATGTCTCCATAGCTCACAATGCGGTGATCCATGGATGCACCATCAAGGACAATGTCTTGATCGGCATGGGTGCTATCGTACTCGACAATGCAGTTGTCGAAAGCAATACTATCGTTGCCGCAGGCAGCGTCGTTACCAAAGGTACCGTCGTGGAATCCGGTTGGGTATATGCGGGTATTCCAGCTAAAAAAATCAAACAGATGGGCGAAGAGTTGCTGAAAGGAGAGGTAGAGAGAATCGTAAATGCTTATTCGATGTATGCCGGTTGGTACGACGAAGACAAAGCGGATAAATAAAAGAAGATCAACCTATGAGCGTTATTATTTCTCCTTCCCTCTTATCGGCCGATTTTCTGAATCTGGGACAAGAAGTCGGTATGGTCAATCAAAGTGAAGCGGACTGGTTTCACCTGGACGTTATGGACGGTGTTTTCGTACCTAATATATCCTATGGGATGCCCATTATCTCTCAGATAAAAAAAGCCGCCCGCAAGCCTTTGGATGTTCATCTGATGATCGTACAGCCTGAAAGGTATATCCAGGCATTCTGCCAGGCAGGTGCCGACATCCTGACGGTTCATCTGGAAGCTTCCATCCACCTCCACCGAACCCTTCAAGAGATCAAGTCTATGGGCATGAAGGCCGGGGTTGCACTGAATCCTCATACAGCGGTCAACCAATTGGAAGATATCATCCAGGATATCGACGTAGTGCTGGTGATGAGCGTGAATCCCGGTTTCGGAGGGCAATCATTTATCGTACATTCGCTCGAAAAGGTGAAAACGCTC
>CAJKZL010000681.1 GCA_905204385.1 uncultured Odoribacter sp.
TGAATGTAGTCTCCAACAAGGAAGAATTGGTTCGTTTTCTGGAACTTGCAGCGGAGGTTTCTAAAGATCATCCGGTTGTAGTGACAGAGTTTATAGAACAGGCCAAAGAAGTAGAATTGGATGCTGTGGCTCAAAACGGCGAGATAAAAGCTTATGCCATTAGCGAGCATGTGGAATTTGCCGGCGTGCATTCCGGAGATGCAACCATTGTTTTTCCTGCTCAAAAGTTGTATGTGGAGACTATGCGGCGGATTAAAAAAATTGCCAGAGCCATTGCCAGGGAACTGAATATTTCAGGACCTTTCAATATGCAGTTTTTGGCGAAAGACAATGATATTAAAGTAATTGAATGTAATCTTCGTGCCTCCCGTAGTTTTCCTTTCGTGTCGAAAGTATTGAAATATAATTTTATCGAAATGGCTACCCGGATTATGCTGGGCGAACATGTAGAACCTTTGAATAAGTCGGTTTTCGACCTGGATTATGTCGGTGTGAAGGCTTCGCAGTTTTCGTTTGCCCGCTTATTGAAGGCGGATCCGGTGTTGGGCGTGGACATGTCGTCGACCGGTGAAGTGGGTTGCATCGGCGAGACTTACTATGAAGCTATTTTGAAGAGTATGATTTCTGTAGGAAACCGTATTCCGCAAAAGAATATACTGATCTCTTCCGGTCCGAGCCGTTCGAAGGTGGAGTTGCTGAATTCGACAAAAATGCTGATCGACAAAGGATATAATATTTTTGCTACGGCAGGAACGGCAAAATTCTTTGAAGAAAACGGCATACAGGTAACCATTCTGCATTGGCCGGACGAGCAGAAAGAACCGAACATTATGGATTACCTACGGAATAAAAAAATCGATCTGGTGATTAATATTCCCAAAAACTATACTAAGCGGGAACTGGATAACGGATACAAAATCCGGAGAGCTGCCGTGGATTATAACATTCCGTTGATTACCAACGCCCGTTTGGCCAGCGCCTTTATCTATGCCATCTGCAAGGTAGATAAAAACGATATGGCGATTAAGAGTTGGGATGAATATAAATAAACTGAACGACCGATAAGGAGAACCGAAGGGATTTACACCCCCTTCGGTCCTTTTTTATTTGCAGGAATCGTAAACCAGAAAGTGGAGCCCTCTCCGACTTTAGAATCGACGCCCAACCGGCCGTTGAACCTGTCTACGATCATCTGACAAATCGAAAGGCCTAGCCCGGTACCTTGTACGTTGGTATCTAATTTGACAAAACGTTTGAAGACGTTGGGTAGTTCCTCTGTCGGAATGCCTTTACCCGAATCTTTTACATAAAAATATAACTCATAGGGACGGATTTCATAACCGATGTGTATGGATCCTTTCGGGGTGAATTTCACGGCATTGCTCAATAAATTGATAAATACCTGCCTCAGCCGTTGGACGTCGACGGAGATTACCGCTCCTTTTTCAGGCAAGTCGCAGATAATGGGCAAATGGGTGGTTTTGTACTGAAAAGACTTTTGCAGTCCGGTAATCAATTCGTTCAGGTCGATTTCCGAATCTGTAAATTTCATCATTCCGGCTTCCATTTTGGACAGATCCAGAATGTCATTGATCAACTGCATCAAATGTTCGCCGTTTTGCCGGATAATGTTTTGATAGTTTTTGCGTTCTTCTTCTTTTTCGCTGATGGCCAGAATATCCGAGAAACCGAGGATGGCATTCAGAGGAGTGCGGATTTCATGGCTCATATTGGCTAAGAAGGCTGCTTTCATTTTTTCTGAACTTTCGGCTCGCTCTTTGGCGATCACTAATTCTTTCTCGACGTTTTTCAAGCTGGTGATGTCGTATACGGTCAGGAGTACCTTGGGTTCACGGTCTATGTTCTGGAAATATATGCCGGATATGGAAACGTCGCAGCTCAGGTGCTTATGAGATTCGGTCAATTGGATCAAAACGATGGTTTCCAGATGACGGAAATTTTCGTTGCTATCGAAGGTTTTGTCGATAGCGGCTCTGATCGGGCAGTGGTTGCAGTTTTCATGTGTGCCGCATTCACCTGATTCGACGGCATTGACTCATCGGAGCAGGTCC
>CAJKZL010000682.1 GCA_905204385.1 uncultured Odoribacter sp.
ATCCGGCAACGACGCTTTAGCCTTATCCGATTTACGGCAGGACGAAGATTGCCTGGATACCTGGTTTTCTTCGTGGCTGTGGCCTATCAGTTTATTCGACGGCATCAACCATCCGGGAAATCCGGAAATCTGTTATTATTATCCGTCCTACGATCTGGTTACGGGTCCGGATATCATCTTTTTCTGGGTAGCACGCATGATCATGGCGGGTTACGAGTATGAAGGAAAAATGCCCTTTAAAAACGTATACTTCACCGGCATCGTACGTGACAAACTAGGCCGGAAAATGTCAAAATCCCTGGGCAACTCCCCCGATCCGCTGGAGCTGATCGACAAGTACGGAGCCGATGGCGTGCGCGTAGGCATGCTGCTCTGCGCCCCTGCCGGAGGAGATTTGCTCTTCGACGAAAGCCTGCCGGAACAAGGGCGCAATTTCACGACCAAAATGTGGAATGCCTTCAAACTGGTAAAATCCTGGGAGATTGCCGGTGTCGAGCAACCGGAACATGCCCGTTTGGCCATTGTCTGGTTCAACAGTCTGTTGGGACAAGTCGCCGAAACCTTGAATGCACAATTTGAACAGTACCGGATTTCCGAGGCCTTAATGACCGTCTATACTACTTTCCGGGACGAATTTTCTTCCTGGTTGCTGGAAATGATAAAACCGGCTTACGGACAGCCTATCGACCGGACTACTTACGAACAGACAATAAGCATTTTTGAACAACTGCTCCAGCAGTTGCATCCTTTTATGCCCTTCATCACGGAAGAAATCTGGCAGTCGCTGCGTGAAAGGCAAAGCGGCGAAAGCATTATGGTTTCCCGTTTTCCAGTTTCGCCGGCTTATGATAGCCGACTGCTTGCTCAATTCGAATCCGTAAAGCAAATCATTGTAGGCATTCGCAATCTTCGGAAACAAAATAATATCGCTTTCAAAGAAAGCCTGGCTTTGAAAGTAAAGCAAAACTCACGTTATCCGGAGCATTTCGCCAGCATCCTCCGTAAAATGGGCAATCTCAGCAGCCTGGAACTTGTCGAGGAACCGATAAAGGGCGCCTGGAGTTTTATCGTAGATACCGTAGAGTATTTTATACCTGCAATCGGCCAAGTAAATACCGACGAAATAAAAGCCAAATTGATGGAAGAATTAACTTATACCCGTGGATTTTTGGCGACGGTAATGAAAAAACTGAGCAATGAGAAATTCGTCAGCGGGGCCCCGGCACAGGTCGTTGCCAATGAGCAGAAAAAACAAGCCGATGCCGAAGCAAAAATTGCAGCCCTGGAATCGCAGCTAGCGGAATTATAAACGATATAAAAAGGTAAGAAAAAGCTAACGGATTAATTGTACTCCGTTCTTTTCTTACCTTTTAATCTTTAAGGATTTTTCCCCTTTATCTCATGAGCAAGATTGTTTGTAAATAGGATCATATTTTTTGATATCCTTGAATTAGCCTCATCTGCGAATAAGCAAAATCAAAGTTTCCAGTCATCGATAAAATATAGGGTTTGCAAGCAACCTATTACTCCTGTTTGCTTTTGAATTTACCAATACCATTATTCTGCTGTCTACTCAACTCTTCGCCTCCCTCTGTTAATTCTATACTTTCCAAACTTCTTAATTCTAAATCCGTTTCTGTTAATTTTAAAATTTCATAAACATCAATCAATATCACTTTCCTATCTTTATTTTTCTTCTTCTTTATCAGGTATTTTCCAGCATCAGCACTCCAAACGCCCACCTTCGTATCGTTAAAAGTTCCATTCCAGTCGTCCGACAAATAATACACACTTTTCAATTCGACCCTCTCTTTCAAGTGTTTTGCAACTAAAATACAAGTATCGACAGTATAGGTGTAAGATACAAACATTTTCCACCCATCAGGTACTTGCATAACCCATTCCTTACCCCGTAACTGAGTGTAATCGATCTTTTCCTGAGCAAAGAGTTCAGAAGGCAGCAAGGCCATTATTATAGCTATAAGCATCGGCACGCTTTTCAACTGGAATTTTGGTTTCATCTTTGAATATGTATAAGTGATAGTACTTGCTCACCAACATTTTACTAGTC
>CAJKZL010000683.1 GCA_905204385.1 uncultured Odoribacter sp.
TCACGCCTATTCCCAAACCATAGGTGGGGCCGAACTCATCCAAGCGTCCGTCGTAGGAATATCCTCCCCGGCCATCTACCCAAGCCGCCATATGTTTATAGAAATAGGGAGAATTGACCTTAAAACCACTGGTGAGCCGAACGGACGCAGCATGCCAGAACATTTCTTCCGCTTCATACTTATCGTCGACCGCTATATGATAGTTCAAATTAAAAACTTCCCAAGCAAAATACTTCAGAAAAAAATGGTGATAACCGAGTCCTAAATTCAGCCCCTCTTCATCATAATCATTGTTGTCATACCCATCCACATTTTCTTTTAGCTTTTCATAACCGATTTCCAGGTTAAAAATGTTCTTTTTATAGTCGCGTACTTTAGCCTGTTGTCCCGGAGCCATATATTCCACAGCCTGTTTCTGACGACGGCCGGGCTGTATGACCTGGGTAGCGGGCTGCATTTCTACCGCTTGCACACCTTTTCTGTATAATACCACCGGTTTGCGGGCTATGGGCACCAATAATTTTTTCATACCACCATACGAAACAGTAAGCGTGGTGTAGCCTTCAGGGACGGTTATGGTAAATTTTCCTTCCATATCCGTAACGGTTTTTACACCGGTTCCTGCCACCTCCACCATAGCCCCCATAATGGGTTGGCCATCCGTACCCAACACAACGTTGGAATAAATCACTTCCTGTGCCCGGGCTGCAAAAAGGCCCAGACAAAGGCAAAATACAATTAAACCTATTCTTTTCATATCTATTATGATTTTAAATGTTCCTTTTCGGAAATTACACTACTATTTCCGGATTCTGATTTGCTTTTCAACCACCTGCATGCCGGCATCCCGCTGCATGTTCCGGGTCTTCCATTTCTGAAAATTCTCAAATGTCAATGCACGGGGTAAAACTTCTTCTTCGGCTTCCCGGTCGTTGGCTTTGGTAAATTCATTGGGTGAATAAAGGATATACACCAGATTTATCTCTTCGGCCGAACCGGAAGTGAGGGTGTATTCATCTACCACAGACGCCGGAAGTCCGCTTGTTTGCTTTTTAGAGAAAAAGATATATTCGCGGTTAGGGACAACACTCACGACACCCTGGGGATCATGGCGAGAAGGAAGCAAACAATAAACGTTTTGCTCGTGATCGACCAGATAAACAGCAACATATCCTTTACGGGGCGTCTGAAAAAGGAGATACAGATCGTCACCGTTCTTAAATTCGGAACTTTCGTTACGGGCTTCCATCCCATTCCGAAGCACCCGGGCTATGATTTCTATTTTCTCCCGCACGATTTCCCTGGCTCTTCCGCATACCGATACTTTCACCGTCATCATACCATATTCAAAAGCGATTTCGAACCGGGGCTCTCCAATGTCCCCCAACCATTCTCCCTTGACCTCGCTCCAACCGAAAGAAGAAAACCGGACATCCGAATCCCCGTTTTCATTTTTTACCAAGGTAGCGTTGTTCTGAGCGACCAGGGTTCCGAACTCATCCGCAATGGCTTTCAAGCGCGCCCGGTCTAAAGCGATTTTTTTTGCTTCGTCCAGGGAAAGATTGCCGGGCGCCATATATATATATTCAGCACAGACCTTCTTCTCTTTTTGCGCAGACACAAACAACGGAAGCACACCAAGGCACAGGATAAGCAAATACCTCATACCGATTCAGCATTATTTAACAAACATCCTATCAAACGAACGTCCCCTGACCTCCGCCTACCATTTCAGCAACGAGTCCAATTCCTCATGCAATTTTTCGCCTTTATTTTCCAAATCCTGACGAACCGCTTTTTTAGCTGCTTCTTTCGCCATGTCAGTCATACCAATGTTATTGATAGCCTGTCCGAGCATGTCCGCAGTAATTGCACCCTTTTCCATTGCTCCTTTGAAGTCATTTCCTAATGTTGGATTCAGCTTAATCAGTTCTTTCCGTAAGCCTCCGGCAAGCTGCGGGCTGGCATTAATGATCTGATTCCAATCCTGCGCATGTAACGCCCCTGCCGCCATTGTCTGTGAGAACGCAAGTGCTACCGAAGAATATTCCTTCGCACCTCCACCAAA
>CAJKZL010000684.1 GCA_905204385.1 uncultured Odoribacter sp.
AATAAAACAGACAGGATATTGGCCGTATCCTGCCTGTCACTACCGGTTTGCGCCGGATTGTTTAATTTAAAACACAACAAATTTATGAAAAAAAATGAGGCATGGTGTCTTTTTTGGAAAAAGAGACGGTTAAAAACCTTGTTGATTATGAAATTTTTAGCTTTGTTTCTTGTCGTATCGACCTTCCAGTTGTCGGCAAAAGTGTACAGCCAGATCGCTAAAGTGACGCTAAATCTTGAAAGAGTGAGTTTCGACCGCCTGGCGAAAGAACTCGAAGCTGCCACGGGTTATACCTTCCTATACCGGGAGGCTCAGGTGGAGCAATTGAACGATCTTAGCGTCAAGTGCAAGAAAGAGGATTTAAACAAGGTTTTGGACGAATGTCTGAAAGGCACTCATCTGACCTACCGTTTGGTGGACCGGACCATTGTGATTGTTCCGGCCACGGAGTCCCGGACGGTGACTGAGGAAGTGAGAAGAAAGGTCGAAGGAGTGGTAAGGGATGAAAAAGGTGAGCCCCTGCCGGGTGTAGCTGTGATGCTGGAGGGCACGACTTTTGGAGTCGCTACCGATGGACGGGGAAAGTATGCTTTGGAATTTGCCGATACCAAAGAGGCGGTGTTGGTCTTTTCGTTTATCGGCATGAAGTCGCAGCGCATTCCGGTAGCCGGCAGGACGGTCATCGATGTAAAGATGGAAAGTGAGCAGCAACAGATCGACGAAGTGGTGGTGGTGGCTTACGGTACCCGTAAGAAAGGGACCATCGCCGGTTCCGTATCTACCGTGAAATCGGAAAAACTGGCTAATGTGCCGGCTGCCGGTTTCGATCAGGCATTGCAGGGACAGAGCCCGGGTTTGACGGTATTGGCCAGTTCCGGGGAGCCCAGTAAACCTTCTACTTTTCAGATCCGGGGCACCAACTCCATTAATTCCGGAACCTCGCCTTTGTTTATTCTGGACGGAGTGCCCATTTCCAATACGGATATCAACACCATCAGTCCCAACGATATCGAATCGGTGACCGTGTTGAAAGATGCTTCCTCGACTTCTATCTATGGAGCGCGGGCGGCTAACGGAGTGGTGGTGATCACCACCAAGCGCGGGCGGATGGCCGAAGCTGCCCGGGTGACTTTGCGCACGCAGTTGGGATTTTCGCAGTTGGCCAATAACGAGAACTGGGACCTGATGAATACTGCCGAGCGCATCCAATATGAAAAAGAAGTAGGCCTCGACGAAGGACAGAACTACGACCGGCTGAGCCGTACGGATATCAATTGGCTGGACATGGTTTACAATGATAAGGCTTTTTTGCAGAATTACGAAGTATCGGTCAGCGGAGCTACCGATAAAGTGAATTATTTTGTTTCGGGCGGTTTTTACGACCAGGATGGTATTGCCGTAGGTTCCACCTTCGAACGCTATAACCTGAGGGCCAATGTAGAGGCCAGAGCCAGCAAATGGCTGAAGCTGGGGACCAATTCCATGCTCGCTTATGAAAATGTCCAGCAGAGCGATGATGGGGAATATGCCGTTTGGGCGCCTATTTCCGCAGCACAGTTTATGTTGCCTTATTGGAACCCTTACCAGAAAGACGGAAGCCTGGCTTCCCAGGACGACAATAGCTGGAAGGGAACCGGACAGAATCCGTTGGAATGGATGGAAAATAATCCGCTGACCAATAAAAAATATAAGGCCATCACCACTCTTTTTGCCGAAGTGAGTCTTGTGGAAGGGCTGACGATACGGTCTCAGGTCGGAATCGACTATTCGCATGTGACCTCTCTCTACCGTTCGTTTCCCAGCTATAAGCCCAATAATAATTCGGGCTTTGCCAAGCGTACCTCCTACGATGCCCTGAACCTGACGATCACCAATACGGTGAATTACCGCTTGACCAGCCTTGAGGAGCATGATTTCAACTTAATGCTTGGGCAGGAGGGAGTTGACTATCACTACGAAGGCTTTGACATCGCTACCCGGGGACAGACCAATGATTTCCTGACGAATGTCACTGCGGGAACTTCCGCTTCGTCCTGGCATGATACGCCTGCGAACGATTATTCCTATT
>CAJKZL010000685.1 GCA_905204385.1 uncultured Odoribacter sp.
GGATATCCCGGGTTGATGAAACGGATGATGACAGCCATCGCGCCGATCAATAGTCCGTAAATATACTTACCGGTATTGGTCTGTGAAGAGGTTACGGGATCGGTTGCCATAAAGACGGCACCGAAGGCAAAGCCCCCCATCAGCAACTGATCGTAAGCGGGGACGCCTACCAGCGGTTGGAAAGCCCATCCCATCAAAAGACCGCCTACAAATACGGATAACATAATCCGCCAGCTAGCCACATTGGTCAACAGCAATATAGCGGCTCCGATCAATACGCAGAAAGTGGAGGTTTCACCTATAGATCCCGGGATAAAACCCCAGAACATATCGGCTGAACTGTAGCTCAGCGGTTGACCTAATGCCATCTGTGCAAGCGGAGTGGCCTGAGATATCGCATCGGCGGTATCGCTGGCGATCCATACCTTGTCTCCCGAAATCATAGAAGGATAGGAGAAAAAGAAAAAGGCACGTGCCAGAAGGGCGGGATTCCAAATATTCATCCCGGTTCCGCCGAAAATTTCTTTACCGATGATTACGGCAAAGGCAGTCGAGAGGGCTATCATCCATAAAGGAGCTTCTACCGGCATAATCATGGGAATCAGCAATCCCGATACCAGGAAACCTTCGTTGATTTCGTGGCCTTTCATCTGAGCTACGGCAAATTCGATACCCAGACCGACGACGTACGAAACGACGATCATCGGCAGCACTTTCCATAAGCCATAGAAAAACAGTTGGAAAAAAGTGGTGTCGGCAAGACTGCCTACCGCATTGAAATGCTGGTAGCCTACATTGTACATCCCAAAAAGAAGTGCCGGCACAAGTGCTATGACTACCATAATCATGGTTCGTTTCAGATCCACGGCGTCCCGGATGTGCGTTCCTCCGCTTGTCGTCTGATTCGGCACGAAAAGAAAAGACTCGAAACCCGTGAAAACGGAGTGGAATTTTTCCAGCTTGCCTCCTTTTTCGAACTTAGGTTTTTGCTTATCTAAATAATTTCGTAAAAAATTCATACTAATTTTAAATTTTATATTTCAAATTGTAAATGAAATTTCGCTTTGTCCTGGACAATTTAAAATTTACAATCTACAATTTGCAATTAATTGGTTTCTTTGATCATCAGTTCTATTCCTTCGTTCAGGATCAACTGAACCGGGGTTTTGGAAGTACAAACAAATTCACACAAAGCCATATCCTCAGGAGCCACTTCGTAAATGCCGAGTTGTTCCATACGGTCGATGTCCTGCGTTAAGCAGGCTTTGAGCAAATAGACCGGATAAATATCCATCGGAAAAACTTTTTCATACTGTCCGGTAACTACGAATGCCCGCCGTTCACCATGTAAATTGGTGTCCAGGGTGTAGTGTTTCTTCGGGCATAAAAAAGAAGGAAACAGCTTGGAAGCGGAATATTTATTGAATCCCGGAGTACCCCAACCCAGAAACTCGTAATAGTTGCCTTCGGGGATAACCGTAATTTGGTTGTCGTAATAACCTAAATAACCGTTGGCTTCTACAGTGCTGCCGGTCAGTACGTTTCCGGAGATGATGCGCTGGCCCAGAGCGTTTTTCAGTTTTCCACCGGTGATATCGGCTATAGAGGCTCCGAGCATCGTACGATAATATTGAGGCTTGATCACTTCCGAACCTGTCAGGACGACGATTTTACGGGCGTCGAAACGACCTTCATTGAAAAGACGGCCCAATATGGCTACGTCCTGTATATTAACGACCCAAACGTGTTCGCCTTTGTTGATCGGATTCAGGTGATGGATCTGAATACCCGGATTTCCTGCCGGATGAGGGCCGGAGAAGTAATTGATGTCTACGTTTTTCAGTTTACTGAAAACGGACGCAGCGGGAGTGTCGGCCCGAAGGTTGAGATTGACATTTTTATGACACAATTTTTGCAGGCAATCGAAACCGGCTTGCAGGTCTTTTTCCTGTCCGTGTAAGATAAAATCGTAGTCGGGAGCCAAAGGTGCGCTGTCGAAAGCCGAAACGAATATCGCTTTCGGCGTAACCATGGGGTCGGCTATGATATCGAAGGGACGCTGTTTGA
>CAJKZL010000686.1 GCA_905204385.1 uncultured Odoribacter sp.
AATGTATCCTGTCATCCGGATGTCCTGTAACAGAAGCCCGTTGGATAAGCTCCTTGGCTTTCAGCAACATATCGAAATATAAATGTTCCACCGGATAACGGCTTACCCTTAACGTTTCCAAAGCAGGTACAAATAGTTCCTTCATATAAACACTTTCAGGGAATACTTCAGGAAATACATTCATAGTTCCCGGATAAACGGAAGCTGCATAATGGACCGGCAGCACCCACTCCCGTGGCGTCTGAAGGGACATTTGCGCAGGAACACCTGCCCTTTGGGGAACACCTGCCACTTCCGCACTCGAAGCGATACATCCTAAAAATGCCTGCTGCATATTTTTTTCCATGGGAGTCAATTTACGGCCTTCGCGGGTAGGTCTCCAAACCTCCCGGTCGATATCCTCCGAAAATTCCTGGGCCGTATAACCGCCTTTATTCTTTTCTTCGCTGAAGAAAAGCTGGTCCACCCGGCTTACCAGTTGATTGAACAATCCCCAGGAAGTCATAAAACTTTGACTTTCCCTCAATCCCACCTGTTTTTCAAAATCCGGAACATCTATCCAGGAAATATCTTTTACAATCGACAGGCAATAGGACAATACCTCCTTTTGACGGGCTTTGGGTACAAAATCATAAAAATTACCCTTTTCCGTGTAACGGATACTGAAACCTCCGATGTAATTCGCCAGCCATCGGAGCGTCATCGGTATTTTCAAAGCATTTTCCCGGACAAAGCCTTCTCTCTTGGCAAAATCCTCATCGCCTTCTTTATACCATTCATCGAGATGGGTAAAAAACCATTTTATATTTTCAAGGTATTGTTGAACAGCCCGCAACTGATTGTCTCCGGGGACTCTCGCCGAACAGGTAGCATCGTTCATCAAGCGGTGAAGACGTCCGTACCGGTAATAGGGACAGGCTTTTTCCTCTTCCCTGACCATGGCTTCCAGCAGCGGCACTTCCTCTTCGGCAGTCCGGGCTTCGGGCAGAGGGGTGTACAACCATTTGATGGTAAAATCATCGAATTCTCCCGGACCTTTGGGCATGAAGCGCACTCCACGGGCAGCCTCTTCGGGACGGATTACAGAATTGTACGTCAAAGGAATCATAATCGACGGCGCAATGCCATGCTTCTGCGTAAATTGCGGCGAACGCAACGAATCTAAAGAATAAATGGTCAAAGCATGGTCATTAGTAGTCAATCCTAAAGCATTACCGAAATAAGAAGTCATATAAGCCTTCATCAATTCATAAAATATCGTATCGGGAATGAAATCATTACTCCTTACGGCAGGGTCCAGTCCCAGTACATCCGTTTTGTATCCCTCGCTAAGCCTCAGTCCGAGACCATTGTGCAATATAAAGGAAGCGTTCAGGATTTCTCCGCTCCGTAAATCGGCATGCATGGAATTTTGAACATCACTCAGCCAGGTTGTCGCATAACGGATGACATTATACTCGATATTATTCGCATCGAAAGAAGTGTCATTTACAGGAAACTCGGCCACCCGGACTACATTACCGAACCCTATCTTCTCAAAGGCCGGATTCCAGGATTCGGCAGCATCTTTAATCGCCCTTTTCCAATTGGCGGGAATAAGCGTATCCATATAAAAGACTATCGGTTTTACCGGTTCGACCAATTCGCCCTTACCGAATTTTTCCGGCTCGGAAGGTTCCAGACGCCAACGCATCGTATAAGCTTGTTCCCTGAAACCCTCGTCGGCTGCCCGGACGCCCTTTTTCCCCATCATCACGGCACCTACCCGTACGTCCGCATAACGGGGCCGCATCGGCTCCTCGGGCAGCAACATCAGTATTCTGTCGGCAACCACATTCACCGGCATATCCTTCCGGAAAACTTGTTTCCCCATGTATTTATGGTCCACCAGATAATGATAATCACCGGTGACCATCACGCTCCTCCCGGATGCTTTTATACCCCTTAATTTTGTTTTCCCGGGCTGCAAACGCTGAACACGTTCTGAAAGCCCGCCCATCGAATTTCCTGCAAAAGCAGCAAAAGGACTGGTATAGTCCGTATGGTCCATAAACAACTTCGACA
>CAJKZL010000687.1 GCA_905204385.1 uncultured Odoribacter sp.
TCTCCTTGGTCTAACCCAGACAAAAGGCAAAACATACCTCCAATAATCCCGCAACAATCAATATAATCCAACTCATAAACTCCGATATTTTAAATTTGGCTGCAAAGTTAAACTCCCCCCTCTCACCGGCTCTTTACATTTGATAAGAAATAACGGCAGAAGGTTACAAAAAAATCCTTTTTCAAAGGTAACTTTTAGTACTTTTGTAAAAACGATTGGATAACCTATGGATATACACGAGATCATAAACAAAATATACCCGATGCCGGAATCTTCAGTAGACAAGCTGAAGAGGCTCTTGTCAAAGGTTACATATCCTAAAGGCCACCTCATATTGGAAACGGGCAAAACCGAGACAAATCTATTTTTTATCGAGAAAGGGATTGCAAGGGCTTATATCCCTGTCGACGGCAAAGAAGTAACCTTTTGGATCGGCAGGGAAGGCAGCACCATCGTTTCATTGAAAAGCTACGTGAACAACCAGCAAGGATATGAAACTGTCGAACTGATGGAAAACTCGGTGCTGTATATGCTGAAACGCAAAGAACTCTATGAGTTATTCGAAAAAGATATACATATCGCCAACTGGGGACGCAAATTTGCAGAAACAGAATTCCTGCAAACAGAGGAAAGGCTTATCTCCCTCCTGTTTACAACCGCATCCGATCGTTACAGGGAACTGCTGAAAGACAATCCGGATTTACTGCAAAGAATGCCGCTGGAATGCCTCGCCTCCTATCTGGGAATCACCCCGGTAAGCCTTAGCCGGATAAGGGCGAAGCTAAAACGGGAGCATTAAAATAAAATTCAATTTATTCGACAAATTACCCCAATCCGGCTGCGGGAAATAGAAAATGCGCTGCCAAAACTATTTTATGTGCCGTTAATTCTTTACATTTGCCACAAAAATTAGCGGACATGATAGATTGCAAGGATGAACATATATTAAACGTCATTAATTATCCCGAGGATTTACGCAAGTTGCCTCAGGAGAAATTGGGCGAGGTATGTGAAGAGTTGCGGCAATACATAATAGATATACTTTCTGAAAACCCCGGCCATCTGGGAGCCAGCCTCGGTACTGTCGAACTGACCGTCGCCCTGCATTATGTCTTCAATACGCCCTACGACCGGATCGTTTGGGACGTCGGACATCAGGCTTACGGGCACAAAATCCTGACCGGACGCAGGGAGGCTTTCCTTACGCTCCGGAAATTCAAAGGAATCAGCGGTTTCCCCAACCCGGGAGAAAGTGAGTATGACGCTTTCATTGCCGGACATGCCTCCAACTCCATTTCGGCAGCCATGGGTATGTCGGTCGCCTCGGAACTGAAGGAGGAACACGACCGCCACGTAATAGCCGTGATCGGCGACGGGGCAATGACCGGAGGACTGGCCTTCGAAGGGCTGAACAATGCCTCTGCCAACCCCAACAACCTGCTAATTATCCTCAACGACAACCATATGTATCTGGTTGACATCACGACCAGCCAGGCTTACAACAATATGCGTTACGACGAGTACCGCGGCCTGCGGAAGATGAAGCTCATCAACAATGACCGCCGGGGGAATATCCTGCGTTTCAACAACAGCCTGAAAGCACTGCTCACCCAGCAACATAATCTGTTTGAAGGTTTCAGCATCCGTTACTTCGGCCCCGTAGACGGGCACGACGTGAACTACATGATAAAGCTGCTGAACGATATAAAAGACTTGCAAGGCCCCAAGCTGCTGCATATCAAGACAAAGAAAGGAAAAGGGTTCAAGCCTGCCGAGGAATCGGCTACCGAATGGCATGCACCGGGCAAGTTCATCAAAGAAACAGGCCAGCGCATCATCGTGCACAACCTGGATGAGCCGCAATTGTATCAGGACGTCTTCGGACATACGCTGGTGGAACTGGCGGAAAAGGATGAGCGGATCGTGGGTATCACTCCCGCCATGCCGACCGGAAGTTCCATGATCTATATGATGAAGGCATTCCCTCAACGGGCCTTCGATGTCGGGATAGCCGAAGGTCACTCGGTGACTTTCTCCGCCGGACTGT
>CAJKZL010000688.1 GCA_905204385.1 uncultured Odoribacter sp.
ATCAGCGGACAGATCATGAAATAACAGTGTGCAAGAGAATCGGTGGGAATCGGAATTTTCGATCATTTATACTAATATTAAATTTTCGGGTAAATACAAGATTTTGCTTGATAATTCATATCTTGCAAAATCTAACTTAAACGAAAAATAGTTATGAAAATGAAAAAAATGTTCCTCCTTGCCGGTTTGATTTCTCTTAGTCTTTCAGGTTCCGCTCAGCTTTTATGGAAAATATCGGGAAACGGTCTGGAAAAACCGTCTTATCTTTTCGGTACGCACCACATAGCACCCATCAGCATCTGCGATAGCATCGCCGGCTTTAACGAAGCGTTCGATAGTTGCACCCAGCTTTACGGAGAACTGTTGTTGGACGATGTGAAAAGCCAGTCGCAAGAGGTTGCTAAATATATGATACTGCCTCAGGACAGTTTGCTGGATAAGCTTTATACTCCCGAAGAGTATAGGCTGTTGGACAGCATCGTCAGAGAAAACGTCGGCATAAGCATAGACCGGATGAAAGGATTGAAGCCTACGGCTATAAATACTCAATTGGCGGTAAGCCTTTGTACCCGGGTGTTTAAAGATTTCAATCCGGACCTGGCACTGGACGTTTCTCTGCAACGAAAAGCTAAAGAACAAGGGAAAACGGTAAAAGGTTTCGAAACCTTGCAAGCTCAATGTGAATTGCTGTTCGGCGAAGACTTGCTTCAGCAAGCTGCAGCCTTATTGAAAACCGTCCGTCATTTCGACCGGATGGTGACGATCAATATAGAGACCTGCAATGCTTATATGAAACAAGATCTGCGTGAAGTGTGGAGGATGCTGCAAGATCCCGAGGTAGGCTTTACTCCTGCCGAAATGACCCGCCTGGTTTCCGGCAGGAATCATAATTGGCTTCGGCAATTAAAGGAGATTCTTCCGCAGCAAGCCACCTTTATTGTTGTCGGAGGCGGTCATCTTCCCGGAGACGAAGGCCTTATCGAACTGCTCCGCCGCCAGGGATTTACGGTTAACCCCGTTCGGTAGAAGTCATTGCGTCGGAAGCTTTTCCGGTTTGGCGGGATATCGGCGGATCTATTGACACGATCAGGTCCATCACAAAGTGGGGAGGTCCCAAGAGTCGATAGGGAGGAGTTTTTTTACACTAGAACCCTTGTTTGTGTTATGAAAAGAATAGTGATAGTATTGCTTTTTTTGCCTCTATGGGCTTTTGCTTCGGAGAGAGATAGCGTTTGGATCATGGGTTGGCCCAAAGATGCTTTTACGATGGAGCCGCTGATCGAGGGAACGGTTGCCGAGCTTCTGACAGAGGACAGCGTGCTGATAAAAAAAGTGGTACCTGTATGGAACGAGCAGTATCGCCCTAATTCCTGTTTCAGTGTAAAGGCTCCTTCCCGTAGCGGCACTTATATCGTCCGCGTGTCTCACCCCGGGTACATTCCCGTGACGAAGAAATTTACGGTAAAGGTGGGGAAGCGGGAAACTACTTTCTCTCTGGGCTTTTTGAAAATGCGTCAGCGGCCTGTGCGCGAAATAACGCTGGATGCAGCCGAGGTAAGGGCGACCCGGATCAAATTCTATACGCGTGGCGATACGTTGATCTATAATGCCGACGCCTTCAATCTGGCCGAAGGCTCCATGCTCGATGCTTTAATAGAACAGTTGCCGGGGGCGCAACTCAAGCGCGACGGGCGCATCTTCGTCAACGGCAAACAGGTGGAAAGTCTGCTACTGAATGGAAAGGATTTCTTTAAAAGCGACAATACCGTCCTGCTGGATAACCTGCCTGCCTATACGGTAAACAGCGTGCAGGTGTACTCCAGACAGAGCGAACTGAGTGAAATGCTCGGCCGGGAAGTGGACGACGGAAGCTATGTGATGGATGTCAAGCTGAAACGGCAGTACCAGGTGGGCTGGCTGAGCAATGCAGAAGTCGCCGGTGGGACGGAGAACCGCTGGCTGGCCCGGCTGTTTGCGCTGCGGTTTACCCCGCAGTCGCGCATTTCGCTCTTTGCCAATCTCAATAATGTGAATGAGAGCCGTAA
>CAJKZL010000689.1 GCA_905204385.1 uncultured Odoribacter sp.
ATACCATTCCGGACGATTGCTTACCTTGGGGGCGGGCTGATTGTCGGCGATCAGTTTATTTTCTTCTGCACGTTGGCGGATCCAGTTCCATTTACCGTTATGCCGTTCCTTGATGCCCAATAGGTAATAACACTCCGAATCCTCCATCCCGGTTTGCTGATTGAGTTCCGTGACGATATAATCGTCGTTCATCATAAAACCGGCGATACTTATAAATCCTTTCTGACTTAAATCTGTAAATGCCTGCATGGCATTTTCCGTTTCCCAATAACTTTCCGGGACGTTATATTTCCCAAAATCGAATTTCAGGAAAGGAACGGCACTGCCGGGGATAATCCGGTAAATCACCGGTTCGAGGGCGGTGAAAAGATAAGCTTCGTTTCGATGCGGGGTGAGCAAAGGGCCGATACTGGCTTCCAGTGTCCTGGTTTCCATCGGAAGGTATTTCCCCATCACTTGCAAAGCCGAATCGGTCTGTGTCAGTCGTTCAGGATATTTTCCATTGTTATACCCCTCGTAAAACCAGAATTGCGGACCTAGTTTGATAAAACTCTGTGTTCTGTCCGGGACCTCTCTTTGGTCTATGAACCGACCGTTTTTATGATAGCGGTAGAGTTGCACATCTTGTCCCGACTAAATATAGAGCTCGTCTGTTTCGGGATCACTGAAAAAGTCGCTCAATCCCAGGTATTCGCCCGGTGCTCTTCCGATTTTTCCGATAGAATCTAAAAATTCTCCCTTCCTGTCGAACCGGTAAACAAGATTACTCCCGTTCAGCATGTCACCGACATAAAAACTATTACTGTCCGAACGAATCGCATTATATGCCCCCACCGTGATCGATTCCCGGTGGTCCAGTTTGATCACTTCTATCGATTCGATAAAAGTCCTCAGCGAAGAAGCATTGGGCCCGCTATATTCTACCATTTCAGGTAATTCGGGTCGGGAAGTCCCGGCATGACAACCGGTCAGAAGTGCACAAAGCAAAAAGAAAAGGATATTCTGCATAACAAGGATACAATTATAATTTGTTTGCCAAGTTATGATTATTTTGTCAAAAATTTAGATAAATGTGGTATATTTGTTCGCACTAAATCGTTTCGTTGACCATTGTAAAATATGACAAACCGGCAAATTTCACCTCATACAGCCTCTTTTGAAAAGATCTACCGGGAATAATATCCGGTATTGCTGCCTTTTGTGGAACGGCATGTCGGAGAACGGGAACTGGCTAAAGATTTGGTGCAGGATGTCTTTTTGAAATTATATAAGAGTTATCCTTATTTTTCCTCAGAGGTAAATATTAAATCCTGGTTATATACCTCTTCACGAAATGCTGCATTGGATTATCTGCGGCATTTGAAAGTTCGGGATAACAATAAGCTACTGATGGCAGAAGCGATGATGTATGCTGCCGATGTGGATGAGGTGATCAGTGAAGAACTGACCCGCAAGATCCATGAAGCTATCGATTCTTTACCTTTGCAGTGCTGCCAGATCGTACGTATGCATATCATCGATGGAAAGAAATATACCGAAATCTCCGCTGAATTGGGAATATCTATAAATACCATAAAAACACAGATTTTCCGTGGATATAAAAAATTGCGTGAACTACTTACCGATGATTTGAATGCCTTGGTGTTATTTTATTTCCATATCGTCAGAAAAGAAAATCCTGATTTTTGTTGCAAATCAGAAGAAATATCAAATTTTTGTCACTCAAAATAAAAATAAGCTCGTCTTATCTGTAATTGAAACAAACTGTCGGATGAAAATCCGATGTTTATTATAAACAATAAGTCATGAAAGTTATTTTTATTTTATTTCTGTGTTTCTTTGTAAATCTGGTTTCGGCTCAAGATTTCCAGTATCGTATCGACTCAAATGTAAATACAGTAAAAATCGACTCCATAGGAAAGATTATACGGGAATTGAGAAATTACAATACTAAGGGTAATAATCGTTATTTATCCTATTGGGAAGCTTATGCTTATTATAAATGTGCTATACTTTCCAGGGTATTGAAAAAAGAGGAAGACG
>CAJKZL010000690.1 GCA_905204385.1 uncultured Odoribacter sp.
CTCGGCTAAGCATTCTAAGTTTGTCAACGTCGGCGATCCCATCACCGATCCCGATACTTACCTGGAACGAGGGGAATTCGAACAGGCGGACGGCGATCAATATGGATTGAGCTGGGACGTAAGCCTCCGTTTTGCCAAAGATTTTAATAAGCATATGATTTATGCCGAGACCGGATTCAATATGTCGGAGACCAATGCCCGTGACACCCGGATTCGTGGGCAAGGATTCCCCAACGATAAAATGACGGATATCAGTTTTGCCAAGCAATATTACAAGGATACCCGTCCTGCTTCGACTTACGACATCAAGCGGCTGGCCGGATTCTTGTTTACGTTGAACTATGCCTATGATTCGAAATATCTGTTCGATTTCTCCTTGAAAGTGGATGGTTCTTCCAATTTCGGTACCAATAATAAATTTGCCCCCATCTGGTCGGTCGGAGCCGGTTGGAATATCCACAAAGAGAAACTGATTGCCGATTGGGGAATCTTTACCCTTTTGAAGCTACGGGCATCTTATGGCGTTCAGGCTTCTCAGAATTTTGCTCCCTTTCAGGCCACTCAGATGTATAAATACGATATCAACCACCAATATAACGGAATTGTTTCGACGGTGATCAAAGGCATGGGAAATCCGGATTTGAAATGGCAGAAAACCAAGACTTGGGATGTCGGCTTTGAAGTGGGATTGCTGCAGGATCGCTTGATTATTATCGCCGATGTCTATAACCGGATTACTTCCAGTTTGTTGTCACCTTTGACGATCGCTCCCTCCACCGGATTTTCTTCCTATACCGCCAATATCGGTGAAACCGAAAACAAAGGGGTCGATGCTTCCGTCCGCTATACGGTGATCCGTCGTCCGCAGGACCGGATTTCCTGGAGCGTGAACGGGTCGGTGAGCCATAATGTTAATAAAATCACCAATATCAACAATGCGATGAAGAAGCATAACGACAATACTTTGGTTGCCAATACCAATCAAAGCACGCCTCCTAAATTATATCAGGAAGGCAATTCCATGAATGCGATTTACACCGCTCATTCGCTGGGAATCGATCCGGCTACGGGAAAAGAGATGTTTCTGGACCGCAACGGTCAGGTTACCTACAACTGGGATAGCCGGGATTTAATCGTTGCCGGAGACGAACGCCCTGACCTGGAAGGAGTAGTCGGAACCACTTTTATGTACCGTGATTTTACGCTTTCGGCCAATTTCCGGTATCAGTTGGGAGCCCAGAAATACAATCAGACGATTGTCGATCGGGTGGAAAATGCCAATTTATATGATAATGTCGACCGCAGGGTGTATGAAAAGCGTTGGTCACAACCCGGTGACGTCACCTTTTATAAAGATGTAAAAGATACCGAAATTACAAGGGCTACCAGCCGATTTGTACAGGATGAAAACGTGTTTTCCCTGGAGTCGGTGAGCCTTTCCTATGATGTGGGTTCCAAACGGTTCCTGCGTGCTATCGGTGCTGAAAGATTGCGGTTTACGGGATATCTGAACGATATTTTCCGCCTGTCGACTATTAAACAGGAAAGAGGAATCTCTTATCCGTTTGCCAACCGCTTTGCTTTTTCTGTAAATCTAACTTTTTAAATAATTCGCGATGAGAGGAATGATAAAATATATCATGACGGGAGCGGTACTCCTGCTGGGGTTCTCCTCCTGCAACGACTGGCTGGACGTTCAGTCGAAAGTGGATATCAAAGAAGATGAAGTTTTCAATAACGAATCCGGATATTGGGATGCTTTGGTCGGGGTATATTCCCTGATGACCAGCAGTAATCTTTATGGCGGTTCTCTGACGATGACGACCCTGGACATCCTGGCTTGCAATTACGATATACAGTATGATAATTTTGAATCCGGTACCTATAATCTTTCCATGTATAATTATAAAAGTACCCTTACCCGTCCGCGTATCGATGCAATCTGGTCCGAAATGTACAATGCCATAGCCAATGACAATAATCTGCATCTGAATCTGGACGAGGCCGACCGGTGAATGATCGAGGAGGACAAATTAAATC
>CAJKZL010000691.1 GCA_905204385.1 uncultured Odoribacter sp.
GCAAAAGGGTACATGGTGCCTCTTTCTTCTTCCACTGTCGACAGTCTGAAAATATCCGTCATGCTCAACATCACTTTCAAGCGCTCGGCATGAATTCTGCCGGCATATTTCAGAGGCAGATCGTAAGACACCGATAAACTCTGCCAGGAAAACAAATTATCATCAAATACCAGACGGGTGGTTTGGCGTGGAGGAATGGTAGAGCTTATCCGCCGGAACCGGGCTTCATCGCCAGGTTTCTGCCAACGATCGTACAAAGCACGCCGGTCGGCATTATAGCGCGGGTCCGCCCCTTCCACCTTCGATGCCAGTGTCGTATTGTAAATCTTTCCTCCCCATTTATATTTGAACAGCAGATAAACGTTCAGTCCTTTCCACGTAAAATTCGTATTGATATTTCCCTCCACATCCGGATACATATCTCCGGCTATGATCTTATCGCGGTAGTCATATTCAAAAGTACGCGAACCGTCGAGCTTGATATAAACTTCGTCACCCGTTATCGGGTCTATGCCTGCCGAAGGCACCACCATCAATGCCGATTGCGAGCGTCCGGTTTCGTAAGCTCTCAGAGGTTTTACATTCCCGTAATTATATTGCGACAGATTAGCTTCATTGTTGATTTTATCCAATTGGCTGGACAATTTTTGGATTACATTCTTATTGTGAAAGGCCGACAAAGTGACGTTCCAGTGGAGATCTCTGGCCCTGTTCTCCAGCACAACCACCCGCAAACGACCCTCCAGACCGGTATTTTTCATTTCGCCTAAATTTTCGACATAACTCAGAAAACCTGTGGAAGGCGCCACATCGATGGGCAACAAAAGGTTATCCGTAATTTTAATATAAGCATCACCGTTAAAAGTAACCCGACCCCTGAGGAAAGTAAAATCCACTCCCCAATTATAGGCCAGCGTGTTCTGCCATTTTAAATTCTTATTTCCATATCCATCTAATTCTACGCCATAATATCCGTTATACTCATTATTGAAATTATAACGGTAGGTAGTCAAAGCCTGAGAAGAGGAAAAATTCACGCTTCCACTCTTACCTACCGAGAACCGGACTTTCAAGGAATTTTTCGGATGGGAATGCCAGAAGTGTTCTTTATCGGCATTCCACGCCACCCCTGCCGACCAGAAAGGAGCGAACCGCGAGTTTTTACCGAATTTGCTGGATCCGTCGGTCCGGTAGGATAAATCCAAAAAATAACGGTTGTCATAACCATAATTGGCATTCCCGAAGAAACCCACCAAACGCGATTTGTCATAGTTTCCAAACGGTTTTGTTTTCTCCTGAAACTGGGCTGCCGAACCTATAAAATCCAGGTTGTCGCTGATAAAGCCGGTACCTGTATAATAATCACCCTGGTTTTCACCGGTTTTTAGGTTCGATCCAACCCCGACACTCAACACGCCTTTTCCGATGTTACGGAAATAGGAAAGCGTAAAATTGCCGTCAACTTTATAACCCCGGGAATTTTGAACAGTATAACTCCCTTTCTTGTTTTTGTCCGTTTCATCCACATATTCAACCGAATGCGGAGACTTATAGTTCTCATAGCGGGTGAGTTCTTTCGTATAGCTGACCATTCCCTGCAAACGGAGGCTGGGAATGATCCGCCAATCGATGCTGAAATTATCCTGCAAATTGGTAGTTTCCGACCAGGCAAAATTGGGTAAGGTAGGATTTATCAAAGGATTGTATCTCCCTGAAGATAATTTGGCTATAAATTCTCCCTCGTTATCCCGGATACGGTCGTAGGGATTTTCCTGAGCATAGCGCGAAAAAGAGCCGTAAGGCGAATCCTCCGCCTTCACCACATCACCAAGGACAACATTGCGGATGTAAAAATTTTGTCCGATGTTGTAATTAAAATTCACCTCTAAGCCATATTTCGAACGTCCCGAACCTTTCATCACCCCCTGATCCCGGTCATACCTCAAGTCGATGCCATGTCGGAAATGATTGTCTCCCCCGTCAAAACCAATGGAATAGCGCTGACTCAAAGACCGCTGAAGGGGGTTGGATAACCAATA
>CAJKZL010000692.1 GCA_905204385.1 uncultured Odoribacter sp.
GATATGGCTTTGGGTGAAACGGATTTCGAATTGATGGGGATGAGTGGAAACAATGTCAAAATATTGCTGGATGGTATTCCATTGATCGACCGGGGAGCGACGAAACAAAGTCTGAGCCAGTTGGATGTGAATAGTATCGAACGGGTAGAGATTGTCGAGGGACCGATGTCGGTGGTTTACGGTACCGCTGCTTTGGCAGGGGTAATCAATATCATCACTAAAAAGGGGGATGGGTATTCGGAGGAGAATACCTGGAGAGTGGGAGCCCGGGTACAAGAGGAATCTATGGGGAAAGAGTATGATTTTTTTAAAGATAAGGGACTTCATAATGAGAGTATAGATCTGGGATTTAACCACAAAAGCGGACTTTTTGTCAATGGGGGATATACCCGCAATAATCATGGAGGCTGGCGGGGAGATTTGACCGGCCGGGAGAAACGCTGGCATCCGAAAGATCAGGCTTTGATGAATGGGATGTTCGGATTTCAGAACCGGAATATGAATGTATGGTATCGGTTGGATTTCCTCGATGAGAAGATTTTCGGTCCCAATAATGGGAGTGAACTTCAGCCGGAAAAAGTTTCCGATAAAGATTTTCTGACCAAAAGGTATACCCATCAGTTACAGTCGGATTGGAAGCTGGATAACCGTCTGGATGTCCATGCAGCTCTTTCTTATCAGGATTATAAACGGCGTACCCGGACGACGGAGAGTGATTTGTCGACCGGAGAGAAATGGCTTTCTTCTGCCGAAGCGAGTCAGGACATTACCCAATACAAAGCCTGGATAGCCCGGGCTACGGTTGCGTGGAATATTGCACCTGAATTCAGTGTACAGCCGGGAGTAGAATATCAGTGGACGCAAGGTGAAGGCGGACGTATCGACGGTACACCGAAAGTTTCGGACCTGGCTTTTTTTCTCTCGGCCGATTTTAAACCCTGGGAATGGCTGAGTTTACGTCCCGGAGTACGAACCTTTATCGTTGCCGATTACGATGCTCCGATAGCTATCCCCTCGGTATTGACCAAATTCAAGTTGACCAAACATATGGATTTACGGTTGTCCTATGCCTATGGATTCCGTTCTCCGACTTTGCAGGAACTCTATTTCTCTTTCCACAATGATAATCATGATATAGACGGGAATCCGGATTTGAAGGCCGAATATTCCCACAATATTACGGGGTCTGTTGCCTACCGGGTATTGCATAGCGAGAAAATACATCTGACAACCACTTTGAGCGGATTTTATAATGATTTCAGGGATAAGATCAGTCTGGCTCAGAATGTCGATATTCCGAATTATAATACCTATTATAATATCGACCGTTACTAAACGGTAGGTGGATCTTTGGAGAATTCGTTGAGCTGGGGAGGACTTCGGGCAAATCTGAATGTGTCGTTGATCGGGCGCTACAACCGGTATGCTACCGGGGATAAAAGTATGCCCCGATTCCGGTATTCTCCCGAAGTGAGTACCAGCATCAGTTATCACATCGAAAAGACCGGTACGGATATCAGCTTGTTCTATAAATACACTGGCGAAAGAAAAGAGTATTATTATCATGAATATACGACAGCCGATAATAAGAAAGAAAGTGAAATCTACCTGAGGGGAATGAAAAGCTATCATACCGGTGACCTTACAGTTACTCAAAAACTGACTTCATTTCTCCATCTGAATGCAGGAGTTAAAAACCTTTTTAATCTGACTTCACTCGAGACAATTGCCGAATCTCCTAACGATACGCCTTCTGTCAGCTATTTAGGCTGCGGACGAAGTTGGTCGGTGGGGTTGAGTTTCTTATTGAACGGAAAATTCAATTAGTATCAGTATAAATCAAATAAAATAAAACATGAAAAAAGTAATTTATCTTTTAGCTTGTGTCGCATTTTTAGGATGTTATTCCTGTAGTGATGACGACGATGGTATGAAAATGCAGGATATCTCCGTAGAGTTTGCCGTATCGGATGCCGGTATGGATGGTACCGGTATAGACCTGGGGATAAAGCTTAGCCGGGTAACCAAGGAGAG
>CAJKZL010000693.1 GCA_905204385.1 uncultured Odoribacter sp.
ATACCTATTAATATTAGATGTGAAGGCGAAGATTTTCTGAATATAAGAGCGGTTCCGCCTGTCCCGTTGCATTTCACCCCAAAAGGCAGTAGATACATTAATATTCCACACGGGGGTACGGAACCGCCATATAGAATGATCGTAAGCGGACATAAAAATGCCCGCCACGGGAATTGGCAGGTTTCCCCACCTTTTGGAATGAAATGCACAGCAAATGTACGATAATAATTAAAGGGGGCAATAAAAAACATGTCAAAAATCATAGGCAAGTCGAAATAAATAGAGATTCATCAAAAAGGGGAAGAATATTCTCCCGAACTCTCTTCCCCCACCTTGTTAACCATCAATTCAGTTAACTGTATGTACTCTTTAAAAATTCAGTATTATTCCAGTGCTTTACCGGGCGCCATCGGCCAATACGGATTCTGATACATTACCGTGGTGTTTATATCTTCCGGATTGGTGGCGGCAAGCTGCATATCCTGCAAACCGATCGGACTGAGGTAAAATGCCTTTCGCCAGGTCAGTCCATCGTAAAGCTGGTTGTTGATACTGGTTCTGCGTAGCGGACGCAAATATTTACTATCTTCTTTCCGCGAAACATTTGCCTCAGTCGTGCCGTCGGCAACTACTGCCGAAACTTCTACACCGTCTACCGTTTTTGTATATTTCAGGTAAGCGGCATCCCAGAAGTTCACGCCTTCAATGATATAAGGCTTCGTAAGCAACTGATCCCAGGCACGCCACCGGATCAGGTCGTCCCAACGCATGCCTTCGCCATTAAATTCGCAACGACGTTCGCGACGGATATTATAAAGTGTCGGATCCACCAACTGATCGCCGGAATAAACGGCCAGGTCATTTTCGTTGCCCAGATTGGTTGCACCAATGGTTTTTGAGAAATCCTCATCAACACCGGCACGGCGGCGGATAGCTTTCCAATACCCTTGCGCTTTGCCGTCGAGCGAACCGTTTTTCTCATAGCATGCTTCCATATAGTTCAGATAGGCTTCCGTAGCCCTGAAAATAACACAACCGTTACTTCCCAACAATTCGTCATTCCTGTTCTGGTCGTAATCGTATGTGTAAGCTTTGCGCGGACGGTATCCGGTAATATCCCGGTTTTGTTCGGCATCTGAAATGATACGGAAATTTTCCATGTGCACTACGACACCGGTATCGGCTATTGCAGGGTCTTTCGTATCACTGCGCTGTACGTCTTCTTCTCCCCAGACAAACAGTTGCAGGCGTTCGTCACGGTCTTTTTTCTCCTGCGATACGGTGACGTCTCCGTGATAACCCGAACCGGCAGCATAAATGGGCAGTCCGTTCTTCATCAGGAAAGTATTAACCAGTGCACGGGTCATTCCGGTGCGGTCGCCTACCTGCAAACGGATGGGTACACAATGGGAAATGCTCAATCCCTTATTATACTGCTTCCATAGCAACACCTCGTTAATCCCTGACGCATCCGGCGTGCTGAACATTTCGAAATAAGGATTCCAGCCGTATACTTGTCCGTAAACGGGATTCATCACATGGGAGTTATCCGTCAGTGTGGCCTGATCGGCTACCGCTGACGCAGCATCCATAGCCTGAGTCAGGAAAAAGTCTATTTCGCCGGGTATATCGAACGATTTACCGCTGTTATAGTCCATCTTAGCTCCCGGCCAGTTCGCATCGCCCGGTACACGGCCCGTACCCTGGTGGTATTTTTCGAAAGTAGCTTCAAAGAGGGCTACTCTCGATTTCAGCAGTAGCGCTGTTTGTTTATTGATACGCTGGTTCATTTGAAAACCATGATCTTTAAGACGGGAGATCGCCTCATCGAGGTCTTTCAGGATAAAACGGGCCACTTCATTGCGGGGTGCTCGTTTGCTGTGTTCGACAAGCACGTCGCTCTGGTCGGGCAGTACTTCTTCCACGATCGGGAAATCACCGTATTTCACAAGGGCTACGTAATAACTCAATGCACGGAAAAAATAGGCCTCCCCGATATAATGGCTAAGCAGATCGCTCGCCCCCTGGATC
>CAJKZL010000694.1 GCA_905204385.1 uncultured Odoribacter sp.
ATAGTCTTTACCGTTTACAGCTGCAAAGAAACAATAAACCCGGCGAGGCCGGGGATACCCCTCCGGCAAACGGATCAGGGCATGGCAACCGGATCTCGGATAAATGCTCCCCAAGTCGGTATAGGCGATGAATTCGTCATTTTCAAAAAGCACCACAGCCATAAAACGGTCTGCACAACGCCCTTCGTTCAATAAGGTTGCATTTTCCCAGTAAATATCCAGCGATATTCCGGAATTCCCACCGACTACCCGGAAGCAATCCCCCTGTGGCAGGCCCCCGAAGCTGAAATGCAGCTTTTCATAATCGGTTACCCGGCCATTACCTGAAAAAGCAGCGATATTCGATTTTACAAAAAGATTTATCCCGGTCATCCCCTGCGCATAAGCGGCCTGCCGCCAAATACCGGCCAAAGGGCTTTGGCGCACAACCTTATAAAACAGCGTGACGTCCTTCATCCGGCTGCGCTGCTGCTGTTGCAGGACGGTACACGGATCATGCCCTTTCGGCGGGCGCAGGCGGGCATAAGTACGGCCCAGACGGGAATAAAAAATTACATTTCCTAAACGCCCTTTTATATTTTCGCTTAAACCATTTTTTACAGATGCCATAATCCCCAGTTTTAAAATCCTGCAATACCTTTTACTTCGTCGAACGGGAAAGCCGGTCCCGGATCGGTCTTTCGCACCGTAATATCGGAATGGCGCAACAACCGGCGGATCAGGTAGCGGTCTTTCAGCTAGGCGCAAATTTCCGCCACACGCCCGATCTGTTCACGGGTATAGCCATGATAATAAGCAGCATGTCCGTTTTCGACAGTCGTGAACACCTCCCCCGGAGGATATTCCCGGTTGAACCAGGAAAAGAAACTGTTGCCCCGGCGGTGAAGCCGTCCGGCATTGTCGATCTCGATACCGACCGAAAAATCATTCAACTGCTTCCGTCCCTCGTACTCACTCACCCCGGCATGCCAGGCCCGGACATTAAAGGGTAACAACTGGATCACCCGCCCACTGCGGGCCACCACCAGATGGGCGGATACCGAAGTGTCGTTACGCGCCAGGTAATGGGCCGACGACATGGCATTGGCCCCATCGGTAGAGTGCAACACAACGGTGTCGATGGTTTCCAGCAAACGGCTGCATTTGGTACAGCGCAGATATTCCACGCACGAACCGACCAATTGGTGGGCTTCGATTTTCATGACTTGCCTCCTTTCAACCGACCGGTGATTTTTTCCGCACTCCGCCCGATCACGTAACCGCCGATTCCGATTTCCAGTAAATCCCAGAAACGGGAAGTATCGGAAAGAATAGGCAAATCGAAAAAAGTGCCGATCAGGACAATGGTTGCAAAGACAAGCATGATGATAGGCCGCCACGAACGTTGCAGCCAGTTGCCCTGAGCCTCTGCCTGAATAATGGAAGACTGGCTCTGACTCAAAGCCTCTTCCTGCCGGGCAATTGCCGCGACCAAATCAGCTTCGATCTGTTTTTTCTCCTTAGATGAAACCGCCAGGGTATCGACTACCGAGCTGATTTCACTTACTAAACCGGATAATAATTTCATAACTGTTTTGAATTTTAAAGTTCATTTTTCCCGGGATGATTTATGACGGCAAATTACATTCCTATCCCCCCTACCAGGCCATACGCCTGGCATAAACGTCTAAAAAAAACAGTATGACCTATACAACCATTTATACTTGAGAACCTTACACCCATCTACATACCGGCAACCGATACATAATAATAATCGTTTTTGGGAAAATAACAGAAAAACGAACAACTTTAATCTTCACGGTCCTCCCAATAAGAAAGGTATTTATCCCGTAACCAGGCAAGAAAGATATCAGGACGCCCCCTCAAACCGAGTTCCCCGAGCCGATGACAGGGATCGTCCGGAACCGGAAGGTTAAAGAATCCGAACAAGCGCCGGAAATATAACCTTTTCGTTTTTTCCTTTGCCAGGGGGCGGATATATCCGGTTGTCCAAAGGGCATCCCCCAGTTCCAGTAATTCGATTTCTTTT
>CAJKZL010000695.1 GCA_905204385.1 uncultured Odoribacter sp.
ATCTCGATCACCGGGAGTACCCGTCCAATGCTCTGAGAAATCCTGTTCTTACTGGCCATGACACTTTCTGTCACAGAGGCGGCCTGTTCTTTCGGCAGTTGATTGTTCGAAACGGTATTCTCGATCAAAGCTGAAATTTCGGTCTGAATTTGTCCGGCCAGATTTTGTTTTGCCAATTCCAGGGCCTGCATTTTAGCCGCATCATAATTCTCACCCACCGACATTGCTTCGCCCATCAGGTATTTCGGAAAATTCTCCTCATCGAATTCCATTTGCATTCTATACACCCGGTCCAGTTGCCTCTCCAGAGGCAATGCTCCGGGAGGAACAATCCATCCCTCCTTAGTATACTTCTTACTAGCCTGCCGGGCTGCTTTGGTGGCTTTCTCATTTAATTCAGCCTTCGACAACTTTGAAATCTCTTTTCGTTCTTTAGCCATCTCAGCATAACTCTGGGCCCTCGCATTCAGCGATCCCAGCATCACTCCCATCAGGGCAATGACCATAACGGATAAACATCTTTTCATTGCAAAATCAATTTAATACATACTCATTATATCTATTATCTGCTCACTTCAAATTCCATTTTTTCCAGCTTTCGCCTACTTCTGCAGCCGGAATCAAAGTAGGGGTCTGCGATTTATTATTCTCTACGATAGATTTCCGGGATACCTCGGTCCGGATATAGTCCACCAATTCTGCATAAGAAACTTTACCCTTGGTTTCCTGAATTTTTTTCAACAGGAAATAGGTGAATAACCCGTGTTTTTTTTCTTTATACGGATATGCCGTTTCATTGCCCGTAGCAGCGGTCAGCACCACCATATTCCCTTTCGGTTCACCGGAATCGGCCTTGATGGCCACTCCCCGGGCCGAAGAGGCCATCACCTGCCCGTCCCGTTTGGCACCGCTGAAGCAGGCGTCCAGCAAGACAGTCACCGATTTTGCCGGCATGGCCGACAAGGTTTCATAGAGCTTTGCCAGACTATAACCGGTCGATACATTCGAACCATAGCCGTCCACCGGCAGCAAATAAGCCGATTTCGTTTCCTCGTCCGGCACCCCGTGGCCCGCATAGTAAAACAAAACGTCGGCTTCTCCGTCGTAAGCCCGGGCAACCGTAGTCACCCAATCCAGCTCGGCCTTCATATCATTGTAGGTTGCATCGGCCACATAATGCACATTCTTTTCAGGCAGCCCCAATGCCTTGATGCAATATTGCCGGAAAGCCGCCCCATCGTTGTTGGCAAACTCCACTTTCGATTCCCTCCGGTAATTTTCGTTGGCAATGATCACGGCAAAACGTTTTTCATTGGTCATCCTGGATTGGGGAATATTGATATCTACATCGGATTTTCCCACATTCACTTTTTGAGTAGAAATATTGCCTTGCGCACGCGGAATGTCGTGACCGGCAACGGTCTTCAGGTCGGACAGATCCACCGGAGCAAAATTGTAAGTGATCTCCGTCGCCTGATAATTCAGGGAAGCCTGATTATTATAGCGATAAGTTTTACCCAAGGGAGTACGAAAGGTGACTTCGGCCAGCGCCAGCTTGTCGTCCGCAATAAAAAACTGAGGTTCTACGGCTTTTACATTATTCCATTGATTTTCAAACAGCCGGGCTTCATTGTTCGTCCGGGGAACTGGCAACAACAGATTTCCCCAAAGTGTTGTTTCTATCAGGAACACTTCATTTTCAGCATCGTATTTTCCCAATTTTAAAGTATTCCAATCCACATAAGGACTATAGGCAGCCACAAAGTCGTTCTCTGCCTGTTTGGCCAGTTCTTTGATTTTTCTGTTGCCGTTTTTCATCCGTCACCCGGGCTTGATACTCGGTCAAGGTCTCATAGTCGTCTTTCCGCTGCCAGGCGTTAATGCCTTTTTCGACAAAAGCCTTCACATAAGAGGCAAAGGACGGAATTTCCTTTGCCGGAAGAGCTCCGGGACGTTCACTTCCCGTCTGCATGCGGGAAGAATTTACCGCCCCATTACCTGCGCCCCCGGGACTTACCGGATTTC
>CAJKZL010000696.1 GCA_905204385.1 uncultured Odoribacter sp.
ACATCGGGGTTCCGACAATATTGCTGCGTCCGATCACCACACAATGCTTTCCCCGGGTTTCGATCCGATAGCGTTTCAACAACTCCACGATTCCGGCAGGCGTAGCGGGCAAATAGGCAGGTAGTCCGGTAACCATTTTCCCCACATTGCAGGGATGAAAACCATCCACATCCTTAGCGGGATCGATAGCGAGCAACACCTTTTGTTCCGAGATATGTGGCGGCAAAGGCAACTGCACGATATAGCCGTCCACATCCTCGTCCCGGTTCAGGCGGTCGACCACCGCCAACAACTGTTCTTCGGTCATCTCTGCAGAATAGCGCAACTCCGTGCTTTTAAATCCGACTTCCCGGCAAGCTTTCACTTTACTGGCCACATAGGTTTCACTGGCAGGGTCCTCTCCCACCAACACGGCGGCCAAGTGAGGAATTTTATGCCCCCGGGCTTTCAAGGCGCCGACCTCATCGGCCAGTTCTTGCTTGATCAGCGCAGCAATTTTTTTTCCGTCTATTAATTCCATATTCTTATTTTGCAATGAACGGCAGCATTTAACGCCTCATTCCCGGCATTTTTCTCATCAGCTTATTTCCTCCCGACAACATCTTCATCATTTTCTTGGATTCTTCAAACTGCTTCAACAGGCGGTTGACGTCCTGTACTGTCGTACCGCTTCCCTTAGCGATACGCATGCGGCGCGAACCGTTGATGATATCCGGATTTTCCCTTTCCTGGGCTGTCATGGAGTGAATAATAGCTTCCACGCCTTTGAAAGCATCGTCATCGATATCCACATCCTTCAGCGCCTTACCCACTCCGGGAATCATAGAAGCCAGGTCCTTGATATTTCCCATTTTCTTAATTTGCTGAATCTGGCTCAGAAAATCGTTGAAATTAAACTGATTCCGGGAAATCTTCTTTTGCAGCTTTTTGGCTTCTTCCGCATCGAACTGTTCCTGTGCCTTTTCTACCAGGGAGACAATATCCCCCATGCCGAGAATACGGTCGGCCATACGTTCGGGATGGAAGCCAACCCAAGCGTCCAGCTTTTCTCCGGTACCCGCATATTTGATCGGTTTGTTCACTACGGTCCGGATGGAAAGGGCGGCACCACCCCGGGTATCCCCATCCAGCTTCGTCAGGATCACTCCGTTAAAATCCAGGCGGTCGTTAAACTCTTTAGCTGTGTTGACAGCATCCTGACCGGTCATGGCATCCACCACGAACAAGGTTTCATTGGGTTGAATGGCATTTTTAATGGCAGCGATCTCCTTCATCATCTCCTCGTCCACCGCCAGTCGGCCAGCCGTATCGACGATGACGATATCATTCCCGTTTTCCCTGGCAAATTTTATAGCGTCGCGGGCTATCTTCACCGGGTCTTTGGTTGTTTCGTCGCTGTATACCGGAACGTCGATTTGCTGCCCCAGCACCTTCAATTGCTCGATGGCCGCCGGACGATAGACGTCACAAGCCACCAATAAAGGCTTTTTGCCTTTTTTATTCTTCAGCAGATTGGCAAACTTACCCGAAAAGGTGGTCTTTCCCGAACCCTGTAGCCCCGACATCAATATGATAGCCGGATGTCCCTTGATATCGACTTCCACATTGTGCCCACCCATCAGTTCGGCCAATTCATCGTGTACGATCTTCACCATCATCTGACCCGGCTTCACAGCCGTCAGCACATTCATTCTCCTTTACCCGGGCCGTAAAATCCTTAGCGATCTTATAGTTAACGTCGGCATCCAACAAAGACCTTCTGACCTCTTTCAGGGTTTCCGCCACATTCAGTTCGGTGATTTTGCCCTGCCCTTTCAATATTTTGAACGACCGTTCTAGTCTTTCCGATAAATTTTCAAACATGTCTTAATCTATTACTTAATATATTTTTCTATCGTTTTCCTATGTTCTTCAGGACGACAAAAGTCTTATCGATCAAAGCGTTATCGACTACCACGGTAAACTCATTGGTAGAAGAAATCACCTCCGTCAGGTTAATTCCTTCCCAGGACAACTCCTTC
>CAJKZL010000697.1 GCA_905204385.1 uncultured Odoribacter sp.
TGCTTCCGCTACCGCCATATACGGTTCCCGGGGAGCCAATGGAGTGATTATCGTAACCACCAAACAAGGCAGCAAAGGCAAACCCTCGCTCACAGTCAGCGGCAGTGAAGGTTTTCAAGTGGTCAGCGATCGGTTGAAGATGTGTAATGCCGGTCAATATGCCGAATTGTTAAATGAGGCCTTGGTCAATACGGGAGGGCAGCCTAAATATGATCATCCCGAAGAATTGGGAAAGGGCACCGACTGGTTCGATGAGATCTTCCGTGTCGCTTCGGTCAGGGATTATCAGGTGGCTTTGACCGGAGGTTCGGAAGGAATGATTTACAACATGAGCCTGGGGTTCTTCCAACAAAAGGGAGTGATCAAAAGGAATGATTACCATCGGCTGACCTTGCGGCTTAACAACGAATATCGTCCGGTCGAAAAGGTGACGATAGGGCATAACCTTTCCGCCGCTTTCAGTCTGATGAGTAATGACGATCCGTCGGTAGTGGGACAGGCCTACCGGTTGAGTCCGGTGATTACGCCTTATAATCAGGAAGGGGAATTTTCGGACTCGGAAAATGCCTCTACGGGAAATCCCGTGGCCACGCTGGCCTATCTAAACAACAATACCCGCGACGACCGCATGATAGGTAATGCTTATCTTACCTGGGAGATTATTCAGGGATTGAGTTTCCGTACCAGTTTCGGAATAGATTACCTCAACCGGAGGGAAAGGATTTTCCGGCCGAAGTTTTATGTATCCTCTACTCAGAAAAATGAACAGAACGAATTAAACAAAAACTGGTCCAGGGATTTTACCTGGTTGTGGGAGAATACCCTTACTTACGACGTTACTTTAAAAGACATTCATCGGTTGAATGTGCTGGGAGGAATCACCGCCCAGGACAGGCAATTCCAATTGCTCGGAGGGTCAGGACGCGACCTGTTTTCGCAGAGCAACAGCTATCTCTATCTCGACCAAACTTCCAAAGGGTCGCGGAATACGGTAAATAACGGATACTCCGAATCTATTCTTTCGTTTTTGTTCCGGACCAACTACACCTTGATGGAGCGCTATTTATTTACCTTCTCTTTCCGCGCCGACGGGTCGTCGAAGTTCGGTCCCGATCATCGCTGGGGCTATTTCCCTTCGCTGGCCGTCGGATGGCGGATGACGGAGGAAGAGTTTCTGAAGGATCGTTTTGCATGGCTGAACAATTTGAAAATCCGGGGGAGTTGGGGGCAAATCGGGAACGATAAGATCGGAAATTATAAATATTATGCTCTGGCCAATATAGACCCTACTTTTGATGCCGTATTCAATAATGTATATTATTCAGGGGGGACCATTACCTCGCTGTACAACCGTTCGGTGCATTGGGAGCGCTCGGAGCAGGTGGACATCGGTTTCGATTTGACGGTATTGGACAACCGCTTGAGCCTGGAATTTGATTTTTATAATCGCAAAACCAAGGACATGCTGGTAACGGTGAATGTTCCCGGGGCTGTCGGCCTGACACCGGTAGAAACCAACATCGGTTCGGTGACCAACCGGGGGATCGATTTTACCCTCAACTGGCAGCAAACCATTCGCGATTTCAATTATTCTGTGCGCTTCACCGGAACCACTATATACAACCGTGTCGGCAAGCTGGGTGGGATGCAGATTCCGAAGGGCGACATAGGGAGCGGGAGGCTGATCTCCATGACGGAAGAAGGCAAATCCATCGGCTATTTCTATGGCTATGAGGTTGCCGGAATTTTCCAGAGTGAACAGGAAATACAGCAATATAATGCCCAGGCGGCGGAGATTTCCGGAAATCCGGGTCAGCAGTACCAGAATAATGTAGGGCCCGGAGATTTAATCTATAAGGATCTCGACGGTAATGGATATATCGATGATAAAGACCGGACGGAAATCGGAAGTCCCATCCCGAAATTTATCGGAGGGCTGGGAGTATCTATGAATTGGCGGGGATTCGATTTTTCTTTCGACTTGCAGGGAAACTTCGGGAATAAAATATTCAAT
>CAJKZL010000698.1 GCA_905204385.1 uncultured Odoribacter sp.
ATTTCTTTTTGAAGTTTCGTCGAGATTTTATGCGCCAGTCGGTTTTTTCTCTTTCGCAGGGCTTCGGGGCTTGCGTGGAAAATGGTGGTCATGTCTGTCATCCTCCACTGGTGGTGAATCATACTGGCTAATAATAATTCGTCTGTATTACATTCGGGAAACATGCGTTGAAACCGGATACTGAAGTTACCGTCAAAATTCGTCAACCGGTAGATTAGTCGCCCGGAAGAATTTGCTTTTTGCTGGATTAAAGCTTCGTAAAGTCTTTTGTAACTTTCCGAAGATAAATGATGGAGGCTTTTTTCCCGATTTAGCAGGCGTTCCAGTTCATCATAGGCAATATGATTTTCGGTGATGAATTCTTTTGTCATCATAAAACTCCATTCCCGGTGTTTGATTGTTTCGGATAATTTTTCATACTGGACTTTCAATTTCCGGTGGCGGAAGTAAAGGAAAAGAGAGATAAGGGAAAAAGTAAATAGGCAAATGATGATGAGTAACAGGATTTGCGAGTAGTTTATCATCGGGGTATGGGAGATGCCGGATGAATTCCGGACTGAAAGGAGGGTGTCTTTCAATCGGAGGGTTTCGTCTTTCCAATAAAGGGCTTCGGCATAATTTCCATGTTGTATTCCGATATTGGCTTGGGTTTGACAATAGCTGATGAGACGGCAGATCGAATCCTGAGTTACCGGTGTAGATCGCTTGTCTAGCCATGAAGACGGGTTAGGGGTGTGGGTTGCACATGAAATTATCAGTGTCAGTATAAAAGTGAGAAAGATAGGTTTGCTCATGCGACTCCGTATTTTGTTTGCAAACATATACTATCTTTAACGGATTATCAATGTTTTTCCGGTTCACTTTTTTAAAGACAATAATTTTTAAGCAAAATACACAACTTTCTAGGTTAACTATTTTTCTTTTATGATTCTGCTTCCTGAATGATTATGTGAATTTTCGATTTGTGGATTCCCTTTTATAACCAAGCGGGAATGCCCGTATAAATCATAGGTCAACCGTTGGTTTACTTGTATCTCGGCTTTGGCTCCGATGGATAATTGGATGTCCGCATTTTGAGTTTCCAATTCCCGGGCTTCCAGACGGGCTGCTGTTTTCAAAATGGCTTGTAAGTTTTGGGCTTCTCCTTTGATCTCCAGGATTCCGGAGGTGCGTGCCTCTGCCTGAATATCTTCGGCTTTTAGTCTGATCCGGATCTGGCCTCCGGTTGTTGCTTCCAGACGGATTGTCCGGAGGTTCCAGATTTGAGGCCAGGCATCTATTCTGGAATGGTTGGAGGCTTTCAGACTCCCGAGGGTCGGCATACTGATCAATACATTCATCGAAGCGTATTTGACGATATTTACGCTGTCCGGAATATAAATTTTTAATACCTTGTTTTTGACCGTAGTTTTAATATAAGAAAACAGGTTATCGTCAGCCTCTACGGTGATCGGTTCCATTTCTCCCCGGACGATAGCGACATCGATTCCCCGGGAAATTTCGATACTGGTGAAATCTGCTGTTTCACGCTGTTGTGTCAGGACATATCCCGAACCTTTTACATTTTTCTGCCCCCAGACAGCAGAAATAGTCAGATAGAAAACTAAAAGTAATAATCCCGGTCGTTTATAAATTTTCATAGCGTTGAATTTTTCTCTGTTTAACGCTTTTATCCGGATCCGGGTTCGGTGAGAATAAAAAAACTGCCGTTGCCGGCAGTCTCTCAAGTTTGTGGTATAGATAGTAGTAATTGGTTATAAGTTTATCCGGCATTGATAAATTTCTTCACCAGTGCCTGAATATTTTCAGGATGGTTACTGATGTCTTGCCGTAAGGTTTTATCGTGATATGAATTTAGTTTGTCGATCATTCCATCGATTAAGCTGGCACTGAAAACGCCCTGAGCTTCATATATGGCTCTTTGGTTAGCGAGGCATTCGGCCGATTCTGCACAAGAAGTCGGTAGATGGCTCAATCGTTCTGCTATATGCTTATGGGCATCGTCGAAAAT
>CAJKZL010000699.1 GCA_905204385.1 uncultured Odoribacter sp.
AGTCAAATACAATGAAGACGGCAGCATAAAATCGTCGGTAGATAAATTCTATACGGCCGAAGAGCTGAAAGTATGGCTAGACACCTGCCAAGCTCAACCGGGCGATCTGCTCCTAATCTTATGCGGAGCGAAAAACAAAACTTTACCCCAGTTGTGTGAGCTTCGTCTGGAAATGGGAAACCGGCTGGGATTGAGAGATAAAAATGTATTCAAACCGTTATGGATCGTCGACTTTCCGTTGTTGGAATGGGATGAAGAGACACAACGTTTTTATGCGATGCACCATCCGTTCACCTCTCCGAATCCAGAGGATATCGATTTGATGGAAACACGGCCGGGAGATGTGAGAGCGTATGCCTACGACATGGTGATCAACGGCGTGGAAGTAGGGGGAGGTTCTATCCGGATCCATGATACAGCATTGCAGCAACGGATGTTCAAATGCCTGGGATTTACCCCGGAGCAAGCTGAAAAACAATTCGGTTTCCTGTTGAATGCTTTCAAATACGGCGCTCCTCCTCACGGTGGTATCGCCTTCGGTTTCGACCGTTTGGTTTCTATGTTTGCAGGCCTGGACAGCATTCGAGACACCATCGCTTTCCCGAAAAACAATTCGGGCCGGGATGTGATGATCGATTCTCCGTCGGAGATTTCGGCCGAGCAATTCAAGGAATTAGGCATTAAACTGAATCAATGATTTACCCCTAAATTCATACAAGTGTTTAAGGATGTAATCGGACATGAAGATATCAAGCAAAGACTGCTCACCTCTCTCCGGACAGGGCGGATCAGTCATGCCCAACTATTTGCCGGAGAAACGGGATACGGTTCTCTGGCTTTGGCTTTGGCATTCGCCCAATATGTCTTTTGCACAGGTGATAAAAAAGAAGATGCCTGCGGAGAATGCCCTTCGTGTAAGAAAATACAGAAATACATCCATCCGGATCTGCACTTTGTATTTCCGGTTGTCCGGAAAACAAAAAGCCCGGTCAGTGATGAATATATCAACGAATGGCGGCGTCTGCTGATGCGGACGAATTATTTCGGTCTGGAAGAATGGTATACGGAAATGGGAGTAGAGGATAATGCACAAGCCGCGATATATACCGAAGAAAGTGCCAATATTCTCCGTAAGCTGAACCTGAAATCATTCGAATCGGATTATAAGATTCTGGTGATGTGGTTGCCGGAAAAGATGAATCCGGAATGCTCGAACAAACTGTTAAAGATCATCGAGGAGCCGTTCGACAAGACATTGTTTCTGATGGTTTCGGAGCATCCGGAACAGATCATCAATACGATACAATCGCGTTTGCAGCGTATTCACATTCCTCCCCTGCATCAGGAGCAAATACAACGACAGCTGATAGCTGAAAAAGGAATCGCTGCACAAAAAGCGGAAGAATATGCCCATGTGGCTTCGGGGAACTGGTATAAAGCCCTGCGGTTGCTGGACGAAACAGAAGAGCAAATTTACAACCAGGAAAAATTTATCAGCCTCATGCGGCTGTGCTGGGAAAGAAAAATGCTTCCGGTAAATGAATGGGTCAATGAAATATGCAGCCTTGGAAGAGAAAGGCAAAAGAATTTCTTAGCGCATGCCTCACGGATGATCCGGGAAAATTTTGTCCGGAATTTCGGTTTGGAGCAACTGAATTATATGACAGAACGGGAAAAAAATTTCTCACAACGCTTTGCCCCTTATGTACATGAAGGAAATGTCATTCCATTGAGCAACGAGTTCGAGCGTGCTTATAGCGACATCAGCCGGAACGGAAATGCAAAAATCATTTTTACGGATCTCTGCATAAAAGTCATGCAAAATATCAGACCCAATTGAAACTGTTTTCACGTACAATAATATATAATGAAAAAATCAATTTATGAACGATATACACAATAACGAAAATATAAGCCAGGAAGAAGAATTCGTTTCGCCCGGGCAAGAAAAAGTAAACGGCAAAGCGACGCCTGAGCAATCGGGGCCTTCGACCGGGGAGCCCCGTGAAC
>CAJKZL010000700.1 GCA_905204385.1 uncultured Odoribacter sp.
GATGGCAGAAGGGATCTTTTTAGAGGTCGGACTCAATAAAACGCAAAGCCGGGAAAAATTCATCTAAGGTATTCCTCCTATGCCTTTGACGGTGATCGGCAAACGATATCTTTCCAGCTTTCCCGAAGAGGAGGCTGGCAGACCCCATTTTCGGGAAGGCCGGAACGAAATCTTTTTCCGCTCCGGTATCACTTGATAATAATATTTAATTAAATCTCTGTTTTTTTACTACTATTTACTAAATTTGTAATGGAGTAATAAAGATATATGACATTGTTTCCAGAGAAGACCAAACCTAAAAAAGAGCTTGCGTTTAAACAAATCTTCGAAGATTTGTACCAGACTCTTTGCGTATTTGCCTCCGGTTTTCTGAAGGACGACATACAGGCTGCCGACGTTGTCCAGGAAATATTTATCAGACTATGGGAGCGCTACCCTTCCCTGGACAACGATTTTAATGTAAAAAGTTATCTCTATACAGCCGTCAGACACCAATGTCTGAATATGCTCAGAGACCGGAAAGAATTCGCCAGCGATCTTCGGTTGTTCGAAAGCCAAGAATTTTTTCAGGATATATTGATAGAAAGAGAGAGCTACCGGATATTTTATAATGCAGTCGATTCTCTTCCCCCGCAAACGCGGAAAATCATTTACTTATCTATCGACGGTTTGAAAAATGCCGAAATAGCCGAACAACTGCAAGTGACGGAAGCCAATGTACACCGACTCAAAAAATTAGCTTATAAAAAATTAAAAAATATACTCAAGGATTATTATTATCTCATTTTCATATTTATTATGCCCGAATAAAAAAAGTGGACTTTGCATGTACCATAAAACCGCTTTTTTGTGTTTTAGATGTGTGACGTGGCAAATATGAAAAAGGAATTCGAAATCGCTAAATGGATTGCAGCGGCGATCAGCGGGAAAATAAATGAAAAAACATCCTTACAACTGGAAGAATGGCAACGACAATCTTCCCGCAATTTTTCATTATTCCATAAGATCGTCAAAAAAGAAAATATCCGCCAGGCCGGCCATCAGTTGCATAAATACGACAAAGCAGCGGCATGGAACAACATCAGTTCCCAGCTTCCGCTTCCCTCGAAGCGCCAATCCTCCCTGCTATTCAAAGGAATCAAATATGCAGCTCTGTTTCTGATCAGTGCAGGGTGCTGGATGCTATATCATACCGGAAGAACTACCGTACAACCGGAAATTGCCGTATCCATACAACCAAGCGACACGATTGCCACCGAGGGTATTATGCTGAAGTTGGCAAACGGTTCCCTGATTAATTTAAAGAATAATCAGGGAGAAATTAAAAGCAAAGACGACGAAATCATCGCCACAAATGCCGACGGCATGCTTTCTTACCATCATTTTCCAAACACCGACCCTCCCCGACTTCTCTTTAACGAAATATACGTCAACCGGGGAGAAACCTATCAAGTGGAACTAAGTGATGGAACGCACGTTTTCCTAAATTCCATGTCCAAATTAAAATATCCTTCTCATTTCGAGGAAGACAAGCGTATAGTCGAATTGGAAGGAGAAGCTTATTTCCAGGTGAGTCACGATACGACAAGACCTTTCATCATCAAGGCCAAAGATTTCGACATACAGGTAATAGGTACCCAGTTCAATGTAAATGCCTACCCTGAAGACTATCGCATTACGACAACCCTGGTCGAAGGAAGTGTCCGGATGGAAAGTCCCAAATATCAGGTTTCTTCCATACTAAAGGCAAACGAACAACTCAGATACGACAAACTCGACCGACATCAAATTCTCGAAAAAGTGGATGTCAGTTATGCAACGGCCTGGCTGGAAAACAAAATCCGCTTCAAGGATATTTCTCTGGCGGAACTCATGACCATCCTAAAACGTTGGTACGACATTGAAGTTATCTATGAAAGCCCGGAAATAAAAAATCTGGTATTCGGCTGCCATATCAACCGACAGGAATCCATCGTTCAAATCATAGAAGTATTAGAAC
>CAJKZL010000701.1 GCA_905204385.1 uncultured Odoribacter sp.
TGAGAATCCGGATGCAACTGCCCGGATCAAAAAGATAAAATTCCGTCATACCTACAGGAATACCTGGATGGACAATACGACACGGAAAGAAAGGCGTGATCAGCCTTATTGGCTGGGATTGGCTGTGCAAAAGGGGGCTGAATGGTCGTTTGTGGATCTGAAATTGGCCATCAGCGGAGAGGTAGAGAAAGATGCCGGCAAGAATCCGAAGGTGTATGAATACAACGGCTTTGATGAGATTGTGGATATGACCTATGCCTTTCCGGTAAACTAAAGACAGATTTTCATGAGGTTGTCCGAAGTCAGATTTTTGACTTTCCGGACAACCCCGTAAAAGTAAAACAGAACAGATGATCCGAATATTTTTATGGACTGTCTTTTTTCTATTACAGATAATGACAGGACGGGGGACTTGTATAAATCCTCCGCATTTTACCGAGTTTGTACAATCCATAGCACCGCAGGATAGCCTGAGAATAAGACCGGGAATGTTCCATACCTATTTTTTGCAGGATAAGTATTATTGGGAAATTCCTGAAACATTGCTGGAACGGGATTTTTTAGTAACCACAACAGCCTTGAAAGCTGCCGCCCGGGTGACCCGGTCTCCGGAAGAACGCTGGGGATATGGGAACGATATGTTCCAGGGAGCCGTATTGCGTTTCGCGGAAAGGGCGGGGCAATTGGATATACTGGAAGTACTTCCGAATGTCTTAAAGGATTCTTTGCCGGGTGGAATTCCGGCCTTATATCAGGAAAAGCTGCAGGCCGGCAGATATATGACCCTGAAAATCCTGAAACGGGATTTTGCAGCCTTACTGGTAGATGTGACAGACTTATTGACGGGCCGTAATTCTATCCTGGGGTTGAACAGACATGGTATGGACCTGCATATCGGACGTGTATTCCCGGAATATTCCGGAATCCCGGAAATAGGAGAACCACAGGAGGAGGTACTCCTGATCCGTTCTGTACAATGTTATCAACCTTCTATTCCTGCGGAACAGCCGGCTCCGGGTGATTTTCCGCTTCCCTTAAAAACTCCCTGGGAAATAGGTACTGCTTTGTGTCTGTTGCCGGAACAGCCTCTTGCTATACGCCGATTGGACGGACGGGTAGAATATTTTGTGGATAGTTTTAAAACTTATGGGGAAAATCCGTTTGCAGCTGTAAATGTTGCCGGGGTTAAACGCTGGAGGCTGGAACCCAGCCCCCAAGATATGGAGCGTTATAAGACCGGGGAATTGGTGGAGCCTGTCAAACCGATTGTTTTTTATATTGACCGGAATACCCCGCATTTTCTGGTTCCCTATTTTATTTCCGCCGTGAAGGCCTGGAGCAAAGCTTTCGAAAAGATTGGGTTTAAAAATGCAATCAGGGCCTTTCCGGAGCCGGAAAACGATCCCCGGATAACTCCTGACAATCCCTATTGTTCTTATATCTCCTATTTACTTTCTCCCCGTCAGAATGCTACCGGCGGAATCATCACCGATCCCCGTTCCGGCGAGATATTGAGCGGCCGGGTATCTGTTTATCACAGTTTTCTGGATATAGTGCAGCAATGGTATTTTAATCAGTGTGCACAGGTAGATCCGGGGATACACCCTGCTGTTATTCCTGATACCTTGCTGGCACATTTGGCTGAGTTTGTGATCTCTCATGAAGTGGGGCATTCGCTGGGGCTGTGTCATAATTTTATAGGAAGCTCCGCTTATTCTGTGGAGCAGATCCGCGATGCTGATTTTGTGGCGGAACATGGTTTCGGGACTTCTATCATGGATTATATGCGCTTTAACCATCTAGCTCAACCGGAGGACCACATCGCCTTGCAGGATTTGATTCCCCGTGTGGGAAAATACGATGAGTTTGCCATTGCATGGGGGTATCGTTTTTTTCCGGACAAAAGCGAAGAGGTGGTGTTTCCCGCATTGAGGCAGTGGGTGACCGGGCAACAACAACAACGGGAACTGAGATTCGGGGGAATGAGCAGTTCTG
>CAJKZL010000702.1 GCA_905204385.1 uncultured Odoribacter sp.
CAAGAAAGGGCTGTTGCTTGTAAACGATTTCCCGGGTTTTCATCCCGACAAAAGAAAATACCAAGGTAACATTCTCACTTTCGGATAAGGTCAGCTTAAAATTTCCCCCGGCATCCGTCACCACACCCAGGGTTGTGCCTTTCACCAATATCGTCACGCCGGGAAGAGCATTTCCTTTAGCATCCTTCACCCGTCCTTCGACTGCCATGGAAGCAACCTGATCAACGGGTTTATACGCCTCTATCACCCGATCCTTGATGACAATGATGTTGTCGACATAAGTAAAAGATAAATCCGTATCACTCAACAATGCTTCCAATAATTCACCCAACTCCTTTTCCCGGGCATCCACGGACAAATGTTGGATGTCCTTGATTTTGTCCATACTGTAGAAAAAGCGGACGGCCGTCTGTTTCTTGAGTTCCAGCAATACTTTCTTCAAAGAGACATCCCGCATGCTCAGGGTCACTCTGTTTTCCTGACCGTAACTCATGGCCGAAACGCCATAACTCAGCATCACCATAAACAATGCTAACATTTTCATTCTAAGAAAAAATTTCTTTCGTGTACTTATAGGTACACCCAGTCCATAAAACCGATTTTTTTTCATAACTTTGAGAGGTTAATTCAACATTTTGGTTAACTATATCGATGTGATGGCTGTAGCAGCAGCCATCGCATTTTCATTTTGGCTCCACTCTGATCTTTCTTCCTTCCACCACGAAGGTCACATCTCCACCCATTTCGACAAACCGAAGGAATTTTTCCACCTTATCGTATTTTTCAAGATCCCCGGTAAAGCGCAAGGCTTTCAGTTCCTCGCCACCAAAGGATACTTCCACGTCATAATTGCGTCCTATGGTATGCATGATTTCTTCCAGAGTCTTATTATAAAAAGTATAAAGGCCGTTTCTCCATCCGGTATATTCTTCCAGGTTCACTTCCCGGAGTTGCAGGCTTTTTTCCTCCCCGGCATCGGTAACCTGATAACCGGGCGACAGCAAACAATTGCGGCCCCGGCCAGCCCAATAATGTACCTTGCCGCTCACCAATGTGGTTACCACCCGGCCTTCATCCTTATAATCCCTGACATTAAAAGAGGTTCCCAATACATTGACCTTACCCAGTGAAGTATGCACCGTAAACGGAGAGGCAGCGTCCGGAGCAACCTCGAAATAAGCTTCTCCGCTCAAAAAAACCTCGCGCTTATGACCGTCGAACCGAACCGGATAGCGCAGCCGGCTATCCGAATTCAGCCAGACTTTCGTCCCGTCTGTCAGGCACAGGGTATATTCCCCGCCTCTGGGGACATTCAAGATATGATAGAAAGATTTACCGGGAACATCCTTTTTCCCCAGATAAACCAGGCATCCTGAATCCTGACGGATCAGAGCACCGTCTCGTTCTGCAAGGCTATCCTGCAAACCGGTAAGTTCCACGCTCGTCCCATCGGCCAACTCGATATAAGCCTTTGCACTCACAGGACGGATCACTGCAACCGCTTCTTGTTCAACAGCAGGGACTTTCCAGAGATACCAGCCGATGCCGCCTGCCCCGAAGGCAAGCAACCACAAGGCCGCTATTTTTACCCAGCGTAAACGATGACGGCGGACAGGAGGGCGAACATTTTGGAGAAAGCGGCCGTAAGCCTCTTTCCAATCAAAACGATCGTCATCCCGCAATCGTTCCTGCCAATCCCGGCTGCTCCAACGGTCGGGATTCAAACCCGTATCCCTTAATAATTGAAAATATTCCTCCTTTTCAGAAGCGGACAATTCTCCCAATAGGTAACGCACCATCAGATCGACCGCACGAAAAACACTATAACCACGACGTTTCATTCTTTCCGGATATTTTATCTATAGTATCCGGAAACGCAAGAAAAGTATAACAGAAAAATAAAAAAAAACTAGGAAATGAAAAAAATTAACACTATCGACCAGTGAATACACATAATTTGACGGATTAATTTGTAAGCACAGTACTTAT
>CAJKZL010000703.1 GCA_905204385.1 uncultured Odoribacter sp.
GAAACTGGGGGCCGAAAGTATGCATTTCAATCCGGCCGGATTGGTTTTCTTAAACAGCCATGTGGATTTATCTTTGGGTTTTTCGGGCATATTCACTACGGCAAAGTACAAGAACGGAGATTATTCCGCTAAAACCGACAATCCGGTAGGTACTCCGGTATATGCTTATGCCGGTTACCGGATCTACGATAACCTGGCGGCAGGAATCAGTCTGACCACCCCTTACGGGAATTCGCTGAAATGGCCGAAAAATTGGAAAGGAGCTCATTTGATTCAGGACATTTCTTTGAAATCTTATGTCATCCAGCCCACCCTCTCTTTTAAGCTGTTGAAGAACCTGAGCTTTGGGGCAGGTTTGCAAATTGCTTTGGGGAATGTGAATCTTTCCAGAGCTATTCTGCCGGTAGGATTTTTAGCCAGCATACCGGGTTTCGGTCCCGACTATGCCGATGTGGTCCCTGTTTCGGCTGCTCTGGATGGCAAAGCTAAGGTGAAATTAGGCTATAATATCGGCGTTATGTACGATGTCAATGAGAAAGTGACGCTGGGGCTGTCCTATCGCTCGCGTATCCGGATGAAAGTGAAGGAAGGAACCGTCGAACTGGATTATGCCAGTGAGAAAATCAAGAATGCCTTGGATGCTACAGGTTTGATTCCCCCTTTGGATAAAGGTACTTTTCATGCTCAGCTACCTTTACCTTCCAATACTACTCTGGGGGTAAGCTATCGTCCCTCCGAACGTTGGGAAGTTGCTTTGGATCTGCAGTTTGTCGGTTGGAGCGCTTACGACTCCCTGAATGTCGTATTCAATGAAAAAGTGTTGAAGCTGGATGATATCAAGGCCGAAAAAAATTATAAAAACACCATGACCTATCGGTTGGGGGCACGATATATGGCCACCGAACGACTAGACGTCCGCTTGGGGGTGTATTATGATCAGAGTCCTATCCGGAAACATTTTTATAATCCGGAAACTCCGGGAATGGGAAAAATCGGTATGTCTACCGGTCTTTCCTTCGAGCCTTACCGGAATCTGGTGATCGACGTCGCTTTTCTTTATATCCAGGGGATCAGCCGGGATGGTTCCTATACCCAAAGAAACGTACTCACCGGGCAAAATGAAACTTTCTCAGGGCATTATAAATCCAATGCCGTTACCGCTTCCCTGGGATTATCTTACCGCTTCTAGAAAGCGGCCTCCTCATAGAATATCAGGTGTTGCACCCGGTATTCTATGAGAAAAAAATCTTTTTTTTAGCATAATCGGACAGAGATTTTTATCTTTGGAAAAAATCTTAAATTTGGTTATTATGAGGTGTGTTCTTCCCCTTTGGTTTTTGTGTCTGAGTTTGATTTGCAGTAGTTTTTCCTGTCAGGATGATGAAAAACTACAGTTATGGTATGATTCTCCTGCGCGGATGTGGGAAGAAGCTTTGCCTTTAGGCAACGGGCGTTTGGGTATAATGCCCGATGGCGGAGTTTTTCGGGAGAAGATTACGCTGAACGATATTACCATGTGGTCGGGGACTTTTGAGGACACCCGTAACCCGGAAGCCTTGAAATATCTGCCCCAAATCCGTCAGCTTTTGCTGGAGGGCAAGAATGATGAAGCCCAGCAATTGATGTATAAACATTTTTCTTGTGGAGGACGGGGCAGCAACGGGGGCAACGGGGCTGATGCGCCCTATGGGTCTTTTCAGCTATTGGGGAATTTGAATATCCGTTATTCCTTTCAGGATAGCAGTTCGCAGGAATATTCCGATTATCGGCGGGGATTATCTTTGGGCCGGGCTTTTGCCTGGACGGATTTCAGAAAAGGGAAAGTGAAGTATCGCCGGGAATATTTCGTGTCGCATGCGGAGGATATCATCGTTATCAAACTGACGGCCGACCGTAAAGAGCAGCTTTATTTCGACGTAGAGATCGACCGTCCGGAACGTTTCAGCTGTTATTCCAACGATGGAGTGGTGTATATGACGGGGCAGT
>CAJKZL010000704.1 GCA_905204385.1 uncultured Odoribacter sp.
GCTCTTTTGCTAATTCGTGCAATACTTCGTAGGTGGATTCAAAAACATTTTTTAAACGGCTCCAAAGGCTGTCGTCTTCTCCGGAAGAATCCCGGTTAAAATCAAACCCTCCTTTTTCCTCCAGTCTTTTCCCCATCACATAACTCATACAATGGAGTTGTTGATCACATTTTTCACACCATCGGTCGCAATAGTTGTAAATACCCGGAATAAATCCTATTTCACTGACTTTTTTAAGTTTCTTTTTTGGCACTATACAAGCAATTAATAAATAATTTCAACTTATTAAATTTCTATTTCCGCTGAATCGTGGAAATTGTCATGAATCACTTATTCCTATCTGCCGACAAAGATAATCTATATCAATAAAATAAAAAAAAATTATTTAAAACTTCATCGAATTATTATGGTTAACAGTTTTATTTTCCCCATCAACCGGGCGATGTATCATTGTACGCAACGAAATCATACAATCGATATACAGCCGGGAAGGGGAAGGAAATATCCGGTTTGAATACTGTGTTCCGCCGGCGGTTAAATGACTTCGGCAACGACAAAGGTGCTTCCACCGATGTAGATCATATCGTCGGCCCCCGCATTGGCGCGGGCAGCTTCCAGGGCTTTCGCTACGGTAGGATAGCTATTGCCTTGCAAGCCTGTGTTTTTTGCTTTTTCAGCCAGCGTTTCTTCGTTCATGGCCCGGGGGATCGAAGCTTTACAAAAATAATAGGTGGCTTGCCGGGGCAAGAGCCGGAGTACGCCTTCTACGTCTTTGTCGCTGACCATCCCTATCACCATATGGAGATGGCGGTAGCGGCAGGTGTTCAGTTGCTGAACGATCTCACGGATGCCGTCTATATTATGTCCCGTGTCGCACACCGTCAAGGGACATTCGGCCAGTGTTTGCCAGCGTCCGTAGAGTCCCGTATTCCGAATGGTTTTGGCCAGGCCGCTGCAGATTTGCCGATCGGTGATGCTGAGGCCAGCCCGGCGCAATGCGGGGATAGTTTCCAAAACGGTAGGAATGTTTTTCCGCTGATAGATGCCTTTCAACTCGCTTTCTAAATGGGTAAACCGCCAGCCCGATTTGTGCTGCAGGTTATAATTTCCTTCTTCATCCCGTTCGGTTTGCCAGTTGTCGCTGGCAAATTCCAGCGGCGATCCGGCCGAAGCTGCTTTTTGTTCAAAGACAAAGTCGTAGTCTTTGTCGCGTGTGCCCGCTATAACCGGGATACCGGGCTTGATGATCCCTGCTTTTTCCATAGCGATTTTTTCCAGCGTATTTCCCAGCAAGGCCATGTGGTCGAAGGATATGTTAGTGATAACGGAAGCCAGAGGCGTGATGATATTGGTCGAGTCCAACCGTCCTCCCAAGCCTACTTCGATGACGGCAATGTCCACCTGCCGGTCGGCGAAATATTGGAAGGCCATAGCTACCGTCATTTCAAAGAAGGAGGGCCGGAGTCCGGCAAACAAGGCTTTATGCTTTTGGACAAAGTCGACGACATATTGTTCACCGATCATTTCTCCGTTGATTTTTATTCGTTCGCGGAAATCTTTCAGGTGGGGCGAAGTATATAGTCCTGTTTTATATCCTGCTTCCTGTAAAATGGAGGCCAGCATGTGCGAAACCGAACCTTTGCCGTTGGTGCCGGCAACATGGATGGTCTGGAATCGACGGTGCGGATGGCCGAAATATTCGTCGAGTTGCAAAGTATTGTCTAAATTGGCTTTGTAGGCTGCCTGGCCTTCGCGTTGGTACATGGGAAGCTGAGCGAACAGCCAGTCGAGTGTTTCCTGGTAGGTCATATTTTTGAAATTTAATTCTTGGCCGGTCGGTGGAGCGGAAGTTCCTTCTTGTCCGACAAGCCTTTGCCGGAGCAAAAATACGAAACAAATGAAAATTGAAAATTGAAAACCGGAAATTTAATTGCCCGGAGGATGAAAAGTTTAGAATCTGTTTTTCAAATGCTGTGAA
>CAJKZL010000705.1 GCA_905204385.1 uncultured Odoribacter sp.
AATCGTTTTTCTTCGCGCTGGATCGAGGACGGCTCTTATCTGAAGCTGAAAGAGATCACGCTGAGTTACGAATACAGCCGGAAACTGTGGTTCTTTAACAGGATTAAGGTGTATGTCAGTGGCGAAAATCTCTATACCTGGACTAAATATATCGGGTTAGACCCTGAGTTTGCTTATTCTTACGATCCGATGATGTCGGGCGTGGATATGGGAAAAATGCCGTTGGCCCGCACCGGGAAAATCGGCGTGGTGTTGAATTTTTAAAACCTGGTCGATATGAAACGATTTAAATTACATACTCTTGCAGCTTTCTCCGTTTCCCTGATATTGATGTGCAGTTCCTGCGATAAATTTTTCGATATCAATACGGACGAGATTATGCTGAACGAAAACAATTATCAGAAGATCGGAGAAGTGTATTCCGGTTTCCTGGGGATTGCTTCTGCTTTCCAGGCGGCTGCCGACGATTATATCGTATTGTCCGAATTGAGGGGCGATGGCGTCAGTCCCACCAATTATGCTCCTATGGATTTCTGGGAGGTCTACCGTTACAGGGTTGCCGAAGACAACGAGCTATATAATCCCAGCCGGTATTACCGGATCATTATGAACAGCAACGATTTTCTACGGAGTACCGTGGATTTCAACCGCCGGAATCCCAATGCGATTCCCGAAAAAAAATACAAAGGGTTGATCGCTTCAGCCATCACTTTCCGGACCTGGGCTTATTTGACAATAGGTAAAATTTACGGAGAGGCGGTATACTATGATTATGCTTTGGCGGATAAGACGGATTTCACGGAACAGCAATTATTGCCTCTGGACGATCTGATCAATGAACTGATCTATTTTATGAAGAATGGCGTGGATGGGGTAGATGCCTGGAACGATCTCGCCTGGTCGGAAATCATGGGGCAAAATGCCGATGACTGGAAATATATCACTGTGAATCCCGATATTCTGATGGCCGAATTGCATTTGTGGAATAATTCGCCATGGGATGCAGCCATTTCGGCTTTAAAGGCTATTTCTTCGGGCATGGGAACAGATGGAAAGCCCAGCGCCGACAAGTATAAACTTTCTACTACTTATAAGAACGGAAGTTGGAAATATATGTTTTCCGGAGCCTATGGGACGATTGGGAACGAAGCTTTCACGGCAGTACCTTTCGACTATTCCAAGGGGCAGACCCACAAGCGTCAATATAATTTTTCAAACCTCGATCCGAATGTTTATTATTTGGCGCCGAACAATTATTGGAGCCTTAAGCTGGAGGGCAGTTTCCGTTCGGGCATGGTGAAGACTGAAAACGGCCGCAATGTGATCGCCAAATATCATTTGGAGAAAAAACCTTACGAAGGGGATAATCACATTTACATCTACCGGGCTGCCGATGCGTGGCTGATGTTGGCCGAAGCATTGACTGCTGCAGGAGATTTTGCACAGGCGGATACGATTTTGAATAACGGGATGAAGCAATGCTGGGACGGTAAAAAATTCAACGCTCCTTTCGATTCACCGATTTATACTTCCGATTTGCAGAATAATCTCGGCATACGGGGTAGAGTGGGAGCCACTCCTCTGCGCCTGGCCGATCATGTAGTGGATTCTTTATTTGTGAACGAAGCCGAACTGAAGGCCCGGAAAACTTTTGTGCTGGATAGTCTGATAGCCCGTGAAGCCGGTATGGAAACGGCTTATGAAGGAAAGCGCTGGTATACCTTGGTCCGCATGGCCCGGAATTTGAACAAGCCCGAATTTCTGGCAGAGCCGATTTCCGGAAAGTTCGGAGTGTCCGAAGGCAATATGTATAAAATGTGGTTGATGGAACCGAAAAACTGGTTTGTAAAATTCAACCAGTTGGGCGTGGTGAATGGCAAGTAAGAGGTCGAAAATCAAAAAGGAAACAGATATGAAGAAAGTCTATAAAACTTTAGGTGTGTTATTGGCGGTGTCGCTTTGCATAGCCTGTAACGAT
>CAJKZL010000706.1 GCA_905204385.1 uncultured Odoribacter sp.
TTGACACGTATCTCTTGTCCGGAACATGGGCTCAGAGGAGATGCCGATGCGGGGGAAACTGTGGGCGATTACCGGGAGCGGCAGACCGGTGTACCGGTCATTTCCTTATACGGAAAGAAGAAAAATCCGAGTCCGGCGGATTTGCAGGGATTGGATGTGGTTGGTTTCGATATGCAGGATGTCGGGGTACGCTTTTATACCTACCTTTCCACCCTGCATTATGTGCTGGAAGCTTGCGCTGAACAGGAGATCCCTGTGATCGTCCTCGACCGGCCTTGTCCGAATGCATTTTATGTGGATGGGCCTGTTTTGCGAGAGGGGTTCACTTCCTTCATCGGCATGCATCCCGTGCCTATTGTTTATGGTATGACGATTGGAGAATATGCCGGTATGGTCAATGGGGAAGGATGGTTGAAGCGCGGGGTGAAATGCCGGTTAAAGGTCATCCCTTGCCAGGGGTGGGAAAGATCGATGACCCTGCCCTTACCTGTAAGGCCTTCGCCTAATCTGCCGGATAGCGTTTCGGTGATGCTTTATCCTTCGGTATGCCTTTTTGAAGGTACTGTCGTGAGCGAAGGCAGGGGAACCGAAACGCCTTTCCAGGTTTTCGGTCATCCGCAGTTAAAAAACATGTCTTATGCCTTTACTCCGCGTAGTATTCCGGGAATGAGTAAATCTCCCAAGTGCATGGATGAACTTTGCTATGGCATGGATTTGAGGCAAAAATATGAGGAGGTAAAAAACGGAAGGCGTCTGCGGTTGGACTGGTTGCTGGCGGCCTACCGGAATTATTCCGGTAAAGCTCCGTTTTTCACTCCTTTTTTTGATAAGCTGGCGGGCGGCGATCAGTTGCGGAAAGATATCGAAAGCGGGAAAAGTGAAGCGGAGATCAGGGCTTCCTGGCAACCCGCACTGGATCGGTTTATGAAAATAAGAGCAAAATATCTGATGTATTGAAAGTTTACTGCGGTATCGCAGAAATGGGGCGATTTATCGGAAAAGTAAGTTAGCGGTTTATTCTTTTATACTAAATGGGGTTTTCAGCAAATGAAAAAGATATCTTGGAGGCGATGGATAAAGGGGATTCTTTGGAGTATTCTTGCCTTGGTAGGCGGATTTTCGATTGTTGTCTGCATTCTGATTTATTTTATTTTCACGCCTGCAAAGTTAACCCCCTGGGTGGAAAAGACTGCATCCGAATTTTTGAATGCCGAAATACATTTTTCTGCTATCGAATTGACTTTTTTTTCTACTTTTCCGGATTTGGGCTTACGGATCGGGGATGCGGTCGTCCTTTCGAAGGTATACGGCGAACCGGCACCCGGGAAAGCCGCTGAAGGCAGAGATTCTTTGATGAATATCCGGTCTTGTCTGATCACCGTAAATCCGGTGGCTTATCTGACTAAGAAAAGGATTGTTGTGAAAGATTTTGTTTTGCATCGGCCGGAAATTCATGCCTTTGTAGATACTGCAGGTAAAGCCAATTGGAGCATTGTCGATTTTCAGGATGACGCCCCGGTGCAGGATTCGATTGAAGTGAACGACAGCACTTCCTTTGACTCTGCCATTCGTTTAAAGAACGTCAGGATCGACGGCGGTAGCCTGATTTTTGACGACCGGAATACTCAGGTTTATGCCCGTATTTCCGGTCTCGACCTTGGGTTGGACGGCTTTCTCGGCAAAAAACGCTCCCGCTTGAATGTCCGGTTGGGAGCAAAGAATATTTTGTTTTGGCAAGAAGGGAAATTACTGGTCGACCGGTTGCGATTGGGGGTGGAAACGGATATGAGGGTCGATAAGGATTCGATGCTGTTTACGCTCGATAAGGCCGTCTTTGATGTGAATGGAATCCGCTTCGGAGCAGGTGGGACCTTTCGGGGGGATACCTTGGACCGTACAGTGCTGGTTGATGTAAAATATGGAATACATATCCCTTCGTTGGAAACATTGCTTGACGAGGTGCCTGAAT
>CAJKZL010000707.1 GCA_905204385.1 uncultured Odoribacter sp.
GGCTCGAAGGCTACTAAGAAAAAAATGTTGCTCGGGAAGGTCACCAATTATTTCACCAAACTGTGAGTAGCCGAATTTAAATTGGAGTCTTTTGATTTAGGTATAGGGGACGAAATTCTGATTCAGGGACCTACGACAGGAAGCCTTCAAATGAAGGTGTCCGAGATCAGGGTGGACTTGCAACCTGTAGAACGGGTGAGATAAGGAATCCTCTTTTCAGTCCCTGTGCCCGAAAAAATCAGGAGAGGAGATAAGCTGTACAAATGGGTGGATACAACTCCCGAATTGATGCAGTAATCAAGAAATCCAAAGGGGGCGCTGCAATTCCTGGGAGGAAAAAAGAGCGTGAAACCGATCCTGAAGGGGGTACGTATGATTTAAGAAAGGATAGTTTGGCATAATGTTTGTTGAATATTATTAAGATTGGTTAATGATTAAGGAGTGGATCCCCACAATTAATCGTTACCTTTGTAGCCGGAAATAATAAAAATGTTAGTATATGAAGAGATTGTTTTTATATCTGTTGATGATTGTGGCATTGGGTGCTTGTATCCAAAGCGAGCCTTTGAATTCGGAGGCCGATATTATTGCATGCCGGATTTTGAACGGAAAGGGCGAAGTGGAGAAGAATATCAAGGGAAACATTATCATTAACAATACCCAGATACTGGCTCAGGCCAATCGGAAAATCGACCTCACGAAACTGGCTTTAGAGGTGCAGTTGACGGAAGGGGCGACCATCTTCCCCGATCCCTCGGAGAATAGAGACTATTCCGAGACACAGCAATTTACGGTTACTTCCGAGGACGGAAATTGGCCCAAGACCTATTCGGTGATTATCGATACGGCAGACTTGCCTGTAAAGTACGGTTTTGAAAACTGGGAACTCAACGACAAAGGGAATTATCATGTGATTTATGAAAAAATTTCAAGCTTCCTTCCGGCTACCGAAAAGGAAGTAGTCTTTAAACAATATGTCTGGGCTTCCGGAAATTCAGGCTATTTGTTGACCGGGGTAGCTACCGACCCTTTGAGTTATCCTACCGTATCGGTGGATGGCGGGATCGATGGGGGAAAAGCGGTGAAGCTGGAAACGAAAAGCACAGGGAATTTTGGCGAGCAAGTGAAAATGCCCATCGCTGCGGGCAATTTATTCCTGGGTAGTTTCGATGTAGCTAACGCTGTATCCAGACCTTTGGAGGCTACACGCTTTGGTTTGCCTTTCGGGAGACGTCCCGTCACTTTTAAAGGTCACTATAAATATAAACCGGGAACCGGTGACTTTAAAGCGAAGGATCAAAACGGAAAAACGGTCACTATTCCGGGGCGGACGGACGAAGGTGATATTTATGCCGTTTTGTATAAATCTCAGGGGCTTCATAAGGAGGTGCTGAACGGAAATAATGTGCTTACCAGCGGGAATATCATTGCTATGGCACGGGTACAGGTGATGCCGACCGATCATTTTGTGTCCTTTGAAATTCCTTTTCAGTACGACATAGCCCACTCCGTCCTATGGCCTGACTTTATCTACCGGGATGCCTCGGAGTACAATACATCCGGTCGTTACCTGACTTTTAACGGGGAAGAGATGAATGACTACAAATACTATCTGGCCGTGGTCTTCACCTCTAGCAAATACGGCGCTTATTTTGCGGGATCGGTGGGAAGTACGTTATATGTCGATCAAGTTGAAGTGGTTTGTGAATAAAAAGAGGGTTATCAGATGAATACGATTAGAAAAAGTCTATGCCTGGGTTGCATGCTGTTGCTGGCCCTGTCGGTTTTTGCAGAAGAAAAAAATAATCCCGGAGCTTTGATCCGTCATACTTTAAAAGGGCTGGAATATCGCATCAAAGCGGGTTTTAATATTGGAGGAACCTCTCCGCTTCCGCTTCCGGCTGAAATCCGGAAGATCGAAAGCTATCGGCCGGGAATGCAGATTGCACTTGAAGGAAATGTAATCAAG
>CAJKZL010000708.1 GCA_905204385.1 uncultured Odoribacter sp.
TGAGTTTTATAGAGTACGAACAGTAAAAAGATTCCTGCTGCCATCAGGACGATAATACGATTGTTAAAGACCGTGTTTTAGAATATTTCAGGATTTTTGTCCAAAGGTACATTGAATGGGTTTAGAAATACATTCCATTTACTGTTTTCAAGGACATTGTTAAGAATAAACAAGATCAACCCGATGACAATGATCAAAACCGCTGTTCCGTTTCCGTTTCTGACGATGGTGCTGAGCATGAAACACAACAGACCGATGAACAGGGAAGGTACCATCGCTTGTATCGTCAGATCCAGGGGTGGGACTTCCACCACCAGCCAGTCGGTCACAAAAGCCAGTAAAAGAGTCAGAACAAAGCATATCACATAAGCGATCAACAACCGGAATAACCAGATCTTATACCGGTAGTTCGGTATGCCGAAAATGATTTCGATGATTTTAGCGTCCTGGTCGTTTTGTATGCCGAAGCAAGTGGGATAAAAAATCAGGAGAATGGAAGGAACCAATAGCATATTATACCCACTGGCCACGGTGATTTCCTGGTCGGACAGTAAACTCAGCAGAACCGTCAGCATATAGAAGCCGATGGCACTTAAAACAAAGTACATGAATTTATTCCCGAAGATGATTTTTATATTATACCGGTTCAGCTTTACAATCGGCGTGATGATATATGATTTCATAGGATTATAATTTTAATTGGGTATGCAAAGATGGGTTTTCCTAAGGCTTAGGTAATGATTTGTTCGTTGTTTGCCAGTTTTACACTTCTCAATAACCACAGGTACGAATCTTCCAGCAGGGGAGTTGTCCGGACGGCGCTGGGGACAGGCTGCGTTTCGGACAAGCATCTCACTTTGATATATTCTCCGTTTCGGATATGGTGTACCAATAATAAGTCGGATGGCAATTTCGCAAATTCTTTTGCCGGAATTTCGAATGTCCAGGTGACGTCCTTGGCTATTTCTGCCATTTCGGTCGGGGTGCCGTGGTATTTCAGGGAACCCTTGTTGATCACTCCCACCTGATTACAGGAACTGGCGATATCCTCGATGATGTGGGTAGAGAAAATGACGATCCGGTTGCGGGATAATTCCACCAACAAATTCCGGAACCGGATGCGTTCCCGGGGATCCAGACCGGCCGTCGGTTCATCCACCACCAATATGCGCGGCAAGTTCAACAAGGTCTGTGCAATCCCGATGCGCTGTTTCATTCCTCCGGAGAATCCTCCGATTTTCTTGTCTTTATTCTCGTACATATGAACTGCTTCGAGCACCTCGGTAATTCGTTGTTTTCGGGTAACGGGATTGTAGATCCCTTTTAACAAAGCTTGGTATTCCAGAAATTCCCAGGAAGTGAGGTTTTCATAAGTTCCGAATTCCTGCGGCAAATAACCGATAAGTCCTTGTAGTTCTTCTCTTTTCTTCTGGGTATCGATACCGTTTATGAATATTTTCCCGTAGCTCTGTTCGAAGATGCCGCAGATGATGCGCATCAGCGTAGTTTTTCCTGCTCCATTGGGACCCAGCAGGCCGAACATACCGGTGTGGATTTCCATAGACACTGCATTTAAAGCCTTGAACGGCTTTTTCTTATAACCGATAATCGGTATTTGTGTAGCTATTCGGTAAATGGTTTTCTTCAGGTTGCGGAAACGTCCTTCCACCAGGTCTATGTTGATGTTGTGTTTGTGCAGACGTTCGGAGAGATAACGGGCTGCGATCGCTGCATACCAGAAGAGCCCCATTAGAATGGCGATGCCTGAATTGGAAAATTTGACGGATGCCCATATCAGGGTGAATAAGGGAGAAATATAATAAAGGAGTAAGCCGATTCCCCGGAAACTCAGCGTAAGCCACCGTTGATTGCGGTGTTGGAAATAAGCCAGTCCGATATTCGCCAGGTTGGTAAAGAGAAGCCAGGTGCATACGCTAAATCCTATCGCCCAGAAAACAAGCGAT
>CAJKZL010000709.1 GCA_905204385.1 uncultured Odoribacter sp.
AAATTGAAACAATTCTTTCTGGAAGAGGCCAGAATGCTTTACCCTGCAACCAATACCAACTGCTCGGAATATAGCAAAATCTACGCTCTCTCCCAACGCCTGAAAAGAACAGTCAAGCTCTTTAACTTATTATCCGGACACCACTGGGGAGAACTATTCCCGGACCTTCAGAGAGCTTTTTGCTTTTACCTGCTGGAAGGATATGCCTCCAAAAAAGACCGTCTGAGAATCGTCGAACTGCTGGCAAAAGAAGCCGGGTTTGTCACCCAAACCGCCCACTTCTATGATTTCATCACCCTCTTGCAACAATTCTTTTCCCTGCAGCTCGAAGAGGTCGAACGCATTCTTAAAATCTATTATCCCCCTGAAAAGGTCAATCCTTTCGCGGATCAATAAAAAAATGAAGTAGGAAAAAATAATAAAATCTTTTCCTACTTCATCTCCGCCACACGCCATCACACAAGTGATTCCGCGCAGTTCTTTTTCCGCCCTAAGCCAACAATTCTTTTACCTTAGCCGAAATCGCCTTTCCATCGGCTAAACCCGCCAATTTCTTCGTGGCCACTCCCATTACTTTTCCCATATCCTGAGGAGAAGAGGCGCCCACCTGAGCGATGATTTCCTTCAAAGCCTCCGTCAATTCGACTTCCGACAACTGTTTCGGCAAAAATTCCTCCAACACGGCCACCTGTCCGCTTTCCTGTTCGTACAAATCTACCCTTCCCTGTTGTTTATAAATTTCTGCCGATTCTTTTCCTTGTTTCGCTAATTTCTGAATGATCCGGATACATTCGGCATCTTCGATCCGATCACCCGCTCCCGGCTTGGTTTTCGCTTCCAAAATCACTTTCTTAATATTACGCATCGTTTCCAGTCTCACCTTATCGTGAGCCTTCATTGCATTTTTTATGCCCTCGTTGACTTGTTCTTCGATACTCATAATCTATCTATTTTAAATAACATTCCTTCTGTTGTGCGAAATTAGCACTAAAATTTCAAAACCTATTCCCACGCTCCACGTAATTTAACAAATAATATAAATTAACATTACAATTGATTCCCGATACAATTTTTGAAGTAAATTTGTCAGATTTTAAAGCAAACCATGAAAATAGCATTACTTGTCCTTTCTCTTTTATTGTCTTTGCCTGCTTTTACACAGCAAGACACCCTAAAGATAATCGGCCCGCAGGATACCTTGACAATCGCCCCACCGCTCAGCGAGAGACAGCTTAAACAATTCCGGCGGCAGATGAGGCGCGATTCCATCCGGGCACACAAAAAAGTCTGGCTTTCCATTCTGGGAGGTCCCTCCTATAACCCCGAAGCTTCATTGGGAGTAGGCGGTGCCATGTTGATGACTTTCCGGATGAACAAAACCGATTCCGTGAGCCAGCGGTCCTTTATTCCGGTCGGCTTCAATATTTCCATCAACGGTACTTTTGTCGCCGCAGGGGCAGGTACCCTATTTTTCAACGAAAACAAATTCCGGATTTACGTAAAATACGGCTATCGTACGGAACCAGCCAATTTTTACGGCATCGGTTACGACGAAATCAAACAGGCCGAGGAGTTAAAAGACCTGTTCCACAAAGATTCGGTCACTTTTCACAAAACCAATGTCCAGTTTTTCCCCCGTTTTGTATGGGAAGTGAGGAAAAACCTGTTCGTAGGGAGCCTCCTGGACTTCAACTATACTTATTCTAAAGACATGCCCTACTGGATGGAGCAAAATCCCCAGGTCATCAAATACGGCGACCGTTATCACAACATCGGGATCGGGGCCCTGGTACAATATGATACCCGGGACGACGTAGCGACTCCTTTCGACGGCTTATTCCTGAGCGCCATGGGCACCCTCTACGGTAAATATCTGGGAGGCAATTTCAATTACGAAATGGTCGAACTGGAATACCGCCAATTCAAACAAGTCTTCAAGCGCAGAAGCGTACTGGCCTGGA
>CAJKZL010000710.1 GCA_905204385.1 uncultured Odoribacter sp.
TGATGAACCGAAGCTGCAATTTTTCTTTTTCGGTTTGTTATCCCAAAGGAAACCGGTATGGACTGATGGATGCAGAAGGTAAACGGATTACAGAGGCTCTTTATAGTGATATCGAGGCCTTGTCGGAGGATCTCTATCTATGCTCTATAGAGGATGGACTTTACCGGATAACCTTGAATTATAACAGATAAACTTTTTCAAGGCTGCTAAACAGGATAAATCTTTGCCAGAGAATGAATTTATTTTGTAAATTTGACGCGAATTGGTAAATAGGATTGGACCGACAAAAAGTGTATACTTATGAAATATCTGGCAAGATTTATTATGTGGCTGGCCGGCTGGAAATACAAAGGTGAATTGCCTGCAGAGAAAAAAGCGGTGATTATATCTGTTCCTCATACTTCGAATTGGGATTTCTTCTGGGGAGAACTGGCTTTTTTGAGTCAGGGTATTCCGGCTTTTATTTTGATGAAGAAGGAAGTCTTCTTTTTTCCGCTCGGGATGATTCTGCGGGCATAGAATGTGATACCGGTGGATCGCGGTAATAAAGATAGTCAGTTGGTAGAGCAGATGATTACCGAGTTTAAACAACGCGATTCGATGTATTTGTGTATCACCCCTGAAGGAAGCCGTAAAAAGCGGAAGAAATGGAAGAAGGGTTTTTTGGTTATTGCGAAAGCGGCAGGTGTTCCGGTTTATTTGGGCCGTATCGATTATAAAGGAAAATATTGTGATGTGGGGCCTTTGTTTTATCCGAAGGAGGATGTGGATGCTGATATAGCCTATATTATGAGTACTTACCACGATGCTAATCCAAAGTATCCGGAGAATTTTTCTAATGGTAATTAGTACGCTCCGGAGAATAGTTTTTTTCGGAAGCGTATGTATTTTTCTTGGAAGTGCCGGAGGAGGTTGCGGTAACCAAGAAAAGAGGCAGAAGCCTGTTCTGACTGAAGAAGTACCGAAAATTACCGTTGAGCGTGTCGTTGCGGATACCTCCGGACAAAAAGAAGATTCCGGAACCGAACGGCGGATGCGCCAATTAGGATTGGTGGATATCGGGGAGGTCGATCCTACGATTGCTGTACATTTGGTGTATGCTACATCCGATAATTTTGCCGGAAAGGTGCTGTATCGGGATATCCGGAAAGCATTTCTGTTACCGGAGGCCGCCGGGCGTTTAGCAGAAGCCCAGCGAAAGTTGAAACTTCTGAGGCCGGAATTGAGTCTGCTCGTATATGATGCAGCCCGTCCGTTGAAGGTGCAGCAAGAAATGTTGGATTTGGTCAAAGGGACTGAATACCGGGTGTATGTCAGTATTCCCCGGAATGGTGGTGGATTGCATAATTACGGTGCTGCTGTCGATCTGACTTTGGTCGATTCTTTAGGACATGTTTTGCCGATGGGAAGTGAGTTCGATTATTTCGGGGAGGAGGCGAGGCCTGACCGGGAGGAGGCGATGGTGAAGCAAGGGCGGATTATTTTACCTCATTTGCACAACCGGAGGTTATTGCGTAAAGTGATGACCGATGCGGGATTCCGGGTTCTTCCCTGCGATTGGTGGCATTTTAATCTAATGTCGAGGGCAGAAGCGAGGGAGCGGCTGAAAGTGATAGAATAGTTTATATAAATCTGATTGAATGAATACGACGATCATCGGTGTTGCCGGAGGTACGGCATCGGGGAAATCTACTTTGGTAAAAAAGTTGCAAGAGGCGTTTGAAGGAGAAAGTGTCATCACGCTTTGTCATGATTATTATTATAAAGCACATGACGATTTGTCTTTCGAAGAACGAACAAAGCTGAATTACGATCATCCCGGTGCTTTCGATACCGATATGATGATTGAAGATATCATGAAACTGAAAAAGGGACGATCTGTTTTCCGGCCCGTTTATTCTTTTGTCAATCATAACCGTACGGATAAGACCGTCAAAGTCGAGCCGGCACAGGTGATTATT
>CAJKZL010000711.1 GCA_905204385.1 uncultured Odoribacter sp.
ATAGAATCTTTTTCTCAAAATCCTTTCCCAAGCGGATTTCCCGTTCCTTTTCCTGATAGACGAACAAAGTCCGGTACTCCCCGAGGTCTCCGGGCAAAGAGCCTCCGTGGTCGAAGAAACGACGCAATTCCTCCTCTTCTTCCAGGGTGGTCTTACAAGCCCAGAATTTTTCCAACAATAATTCAATCCGCTTACAATCCATAATTTTCTGTCTTTAGATAATACTCCCTGACTTTTTTGCGTGCCCGGAACAAATTGATCTTCACCTGTTCCTCGGTCAACTGCAGCGTACGGGCGATTTCCAGATAACTCAATCCTTCCACATCCCTCAGTTGGACGATATCCCGCTGCAATCCGGGTAAATTGGCGATCACCTGATGCAAGAGCTGCAATTTTTCTGCATCCACCAGACATTCATAAGGCCCGGCATGTAAATCCCGATCATACCCGGCTTCCAATTCCGTATTCCGGTTGGCTTTCAATTCCAGCCGGTTTAAAGCCAGATTTCGGACCATGGCATAACAATAAGCTTCTATACTACTCATATCCGGCGTTTCCATTTTCCAAACTTTCAACATAACATCCTGAACAATATCTTCGGCTTCCTCCCTGCTACGGACGATGTGCCAGGCGATCCGGAACAACCGGTCTTTTAAAGGGAATATCTAAGATATAAATTCGTTTTTCTTCATATTTCAAATCCAACTGACAACAATAAGACAGTTGAGAAAACAAAAAGTTACACCCACACCAAGTTTTATACGCATAAAAAAAGCCGGACTTTCATCCGGCTCTTTGCTCCCGATGGGAACTATTTAGTTCTGTCCTCTTTTCTTATACTCTTCCAACCCCTGTTTCAGAAAAGCCACAAAGGCATCTTTATCCAGGTTATGCCCCCGGGCAGGAGCCAATACATGCTGCTGCAGGTTGTCGTCGTTGCCTCCACGGCTGTCAAGCAAAATATAATTCGGCTGGGCATTGGAATCGAACTTCTTAATCTGGAAGTCGGCATTCTTTTTACCCAAGGTTTTCTTTTTCTTACCGTCGTAATCGGAAACATACCATTCGTTTTCCGGCAAGGTGGTTTTATCGTCCACATAAAGAGCCACTACGACATAATCGTTTCTCAGCATATCCAGCACCCGGGGATCGGCCCATACCGTCTGCTCCATTTCGCGGCAATTTACACAGCCATGTCCGGTGAAATCGATGAACAAAGGCTTATTCTGAGCCTGAGCGCATTTCAATGCCTGTTCATAATCGAAATAACCGTCTAACCCATGAGCCAGGTGCAAAAAGTCAGCATATTTAGGAGATTCACAAGCCTCCGATTTCTGAGCACTACCTGAGACAGCTATTCCGTTTTGAGAGATCATTTTTACATTATCCCGCACGATCCGGTTGATATCGAAGTCGATAGTTTCCTGAGGCGGAAAATAGCCGGCCAGCGCCTTCAACGGAGCACCGAACATACCGGGGATCAGATAAACGACAAAGGTAAAGGTGGCTATGATAAAAGCCAGTCGCGGCACCCCGATATAAGGCACATCGCTATCGTGTGCAAATTTGATTTTTCCCATCAGGTATAAACCTTGCAAAGTAAAGATGGTTACCCAAATAGCAATATATACCTCCCGGTCGAGGATCCCCCAGTGATAGGTCTGGTCGGCTACCATCAAAAATTTGAAGCCTAAAGCCACTTCTATAAAACCCAGCACCACTTTTACAGAGTTCAACCAACCACCGGACTTCGGCAGATTGCTCAGTTTAGAAGGGAAGAAAGCGAAAAATCCGACCATCCGAAAAACGATGGAATGGGTAGATGCCATTATCTTTGCCTTGGTGGCAGTCTATTTGATCAACACCTTCTTTTTCCAGAACTATAAAATCCCTACTCCCTCACTTGAAAAGACCCTTTTGGTGGGCGACTACCTGTTCGTAAGCAAATTGAGCTA
>CAJKZL010000712.1 GCA_905204385.1 uncultured Odoribacter sp.
GATAGGCTATATAGGCATAGCATACGGAATGGGATTTGTTGAAAGCATACGAAGCAAAAGCCTCCCAGTCTCCCCAGATTTTATTGACCAGGTCTTCGATTTTTTTATCTTTTTCCTGGGCTCCCCGGACAAAGTCGGGATTGTTTTTACAGCCTTCCACAAACTTGCCTTTCAGTTCGGCCAGCAATTCGAATTTCTTTTTACCCATGGCTTTACGGAGGGTGTCGGATTGTCCGCGGGTGAAGAGGCCCAGGGCCCGGGATTGCAACATCACCTGTTCCTGATAGACGGTAATTCCGTAGGTATCCTTCAGGTAGGGTTCCATCATGGGATGGTCGTATTCAATAGGCTCTTCGCCGTGCTTCCGTTTGATGAACTTCGGGATGTACTCCATAGGTCCGGGACGATATAAGGCGTTCATGGCTACAAGGTCCTCGAAACGGTTGGGTTGGAGCGCGCGAAGGTGCTTTTTCATGCCGGGCGACTCGAACTGGAACAGTCCGGTGGTATCGCCTCGGGAAAACAGGTCGAAAGTTTCCGGGTCATCGAGCGGTATTTTGTTTTCATCCACCACGATATGCTTGGATTTTTTGATGTTTTCCAGACAGGTTTTGATGATGGAGAGCGTACGCAGTCCCAGAAAGTCCATTTTAATCAGTCCTATAGGTTCGACGAAATGTCCGTCGTATTGCGTGGTCATCAAACTCTCTCCTTCGGTGGGCATGATGGGGATGTGGTCCGTCAGCGGATCCCGGCTGATGAGGATACCGCAGGCGTGTACTCCGGTTTGGCGGATAGAACCCTCCAGGGTTTCGGCAAACTGAATGGTTTTGGAGATTAACGGATTTGCGGATTTTTTCTCTTTTTCCAGGTCGGGATTTTCCTTATAGGCCTTTTTCAAAGTCATTTTGGGGGCTTCAGGGACCATTTTAGCCAGGCGGTTGGCTTCGGAGAGTTCGAGTTTCAGCACCCGGGCCACGTCCTTGATGGCCATTTTGGCGGCCATACTGCCGAATGTCACAATGTGGGAAACCTTATCCTGTCCGTATTTTTGGGTTACCCATTCGAGTACTCTTTGCCGGCCGTCGTCATCGAAGTCGACGTCGATATCGGGCAGAGAGATTCGGTCGGGGTTCAGAAAGCGTTCGAACAGCAGGTCGTATTTCACCGGGTCGATATTGGTGATGCCCAGGCAATAAGCTACGGCGCTTCCGGCTGCCGAGCCTCGTCCGGGGCCTACGATCACGCCCATATCACGGGCTGCCTGGATAAAATCCTGTACGATCAGGAAGTATCCCGGAAAACCCATGGTTTTCATGATGTGGAGTTCAAAATTGATGCGTTCCATGATTTCGGGCGCCGGATTATCTCCATAGCGCTTCACCACGCCTTTCAGGGTCAGTTCTTTCAGATAGTCGGCTTCGAGCTTGATGCGGTATAAGCGGTCGTAACCGCCGAGTTTTTTGATTTTCTTATGGGCTTCTTCCTCGGTCAGGACGACATTCCCTTTTTCATCGCGGGTAAACTCATTGAAGAGATCCTCGCGGGAGAATTTTTCCCGATAGTCCTCTTCGGTTCCCAGTTCGGGAGGAATCGGGAAAACGGGCATCAGGGGGTCGGAATCCAATTCGTATTCTTCCACTTTATCGGTGAACACCTGGGAATACTCGATTGCTAAGTGATGATCGGGAAAAAGCTCGATCATTTCCTGGGTGGTTTTGAACCATTCCTGACGGGTATAGCGCATCCGGTTGGGATCGTCTATGTCTTTGCGGGTATTGAGGCAGATCAGCAGGTCGTGGGCTTCGGCGTCTTCCTCGTTCAAGAAATGGACGTCGTTGGTCGCGATGAGTTTGATGCCCAGCTTTTTAGCCATTTTGATTTTTTCCTGAATACAAAGTTGCTGATTGTCGTAGATTTCCGCTCTTTGTTTCGCTTCGGCTGCGGGATGCCTC
>CAJKZL010000713.1 GCA_905204385.1 uncultured Odoribacter sp.
ATAAAAATATTCCTTCCATTGATGGAGAACTCTGTATTTCCGGTCATTTCCAGCATCCTGACAATCTTCGAAAAGTCATCGTAACGCTTAACATTCCCGGTAAAGATCACTCCCCTCTGTGAACTGTCGATAAAATGGACTTCCACATCATACCAGCGGGCAACGATCCGCATCACCTCTTCCAGGGGTTGCTTATAGAAAACAAAATTGCCGTCTTTCCAAGCCGTATACAGATAGGTATCCACCTCTCTTTTGGTCAACCGTCCTTCTCCGTCCAATACGGCTTGCTCTCCCGGCATCAGATTGACTTGCTTGCCGGCATCGGCGATGAAACGCACTTTGCCTTCCACCAGAGTGGCGGCAATCTTTTTCTCATCCTGATAAGAGCGCAAGTTAAAGGAGGTCCCCAACACCTGCACCCGTGAGTGCGGCGTTTCGACAATAAAGGGATGGGCGACATCGCGGGCCACTTCGAAGTAAGCTTCGCCGCTCAGCTCGACCCGCCGCTCTTCCCCGACAAACTGTACGGGATAATGCAAAACCGTCTCGGAATTGAGATAAACCACCGTACCATCGCTTAGCCTCAGGGTATACTCTCCTCCCCGCGGTATGGTCAACGTATTGTAAACCAACTCCTGCACCGGTTCCCGATTGGCATAACTCAATCCACCGGCTTGCGCCACAATAAGGCTTCCTGCCTGCCGGGCTACCGAACCTTGTATCGAACCATCCAACAGAATGGTAGAACCGTCGGACAACACCAACTGAGCTTTGACCTCTCCGGGTAAAATGGTATCCTTCACCATTTTCATTCCTGAGGTATATACCCCGGGAACTGCATCTTGCTGCGGATTCAGCAACAACCATAACCCCACCCCCAGGGGAATCAAGAGTGAAGCTGCCAACGCTGACAGACGCCCAAGCAACCGACGCCTCCTTAAGCCGCATTTCTGCACCACTTTCCGATAAGCGCCATCCATATCGGCCCGGCGGCCTTCCGAGAACCCGGCCTTCCAAAAATCACCACCGGACAATTCCCGGAACACCCGTTCATGTTCGGCACTCTCCTCCCTCCACCGTTCCAATGCCCGGATTTCTTCGGGAGTCGCAATGCCGGAAAAATACCGCACCATCAAATTTACCGTCTGTTTATTTCCGCTAAACTGAGTCATAACATCCATTAAATACACCTTTATACTGTTATGACACCTAAAAAAAGAAAAGGAGGTAAAACGAAATGAAAAAAAAGAAATATTTTCAAAAGCCAGGGTTATCGAACGCCTTGTCCAGGGTTAAGGGTAGGCTAGCGCGGCATCCAATGAACGGCAGCGACCAGCGACCTGAGGAAGTAATGAAAAAAAAGGATGGAAAAGCGGCCTAATTTCTCTTTTAGCATGCGCCGGGCGATCTGCTTTTGCTTTTTAACCGTTTCCACCGTTATGCCCAGTTCAGCAGCAATGTCTTTAGCGGCATATCCTTCAAGGGTCATGGCAAAAATCCTGCCACATGCCGGCGGAAGATCCTCCATCGCCCTGAAAACGATCCGGAAAGTCTCTTCCTTCAGGTAGGCATTCAGCTCCGTGGCATCCAGATCGTCCGCAAAAAACTGCGTGGCATCTGTGCGCACTTTCTCGTTGCGCAGATAATTCAGGCATTTAAACCTTACCATTTGATAAATATAGGCAGAAAGATCCTCTACCGTTTTGAGTTTTTCCTGCGTTTCCCAGATTTTTACAAAGACATCCTGAACCAAATCCTCGGCCACCGCTATTTTTTCAACGTAATGCACAGCAAAAGAAACCAATGAAGGATAATAATCCATAAAGAGTTTCCTGAATGCCAGCTCCTCCTCACCCCCCACCGCATTTCTCTTGTGCAAAATACGCATTGTCATAAAAAAAACGTTCGTTTAATTTTGGAACAAATTTCAAAATTAAAGTAACGATGAGTGCCC
>CAJKZL010000714.1 GCA_905204385.1 uncultured Odoribacter sp.
AGCCGAAGTACATCATAGTTTTTTTCGAGTACTTTACTGCCATCCGATGAAGTCCAGGAAAATTTCAGTTTAAACACTTTGAATTCCCTATAAACATGCTCCATCGTCTCTTCGGTTCCCCATTCTTCGACAGCAGAGCCATCTCCCCAATCTACTTTAAAAGTTCCTTTTTTGAAGCCCTCATGCACACATTGATTGTAAACCGTCAACTTTTGTCCGTTCACAGCATCTCCATTACACAACTTAAACCCGCCGGGATCGACCAATTTCAAATCGTCCTGAGTCTGGCATAACCACCTACTGCCGAGCACAAAACAGTAAGTAGTAAAGCTAAGCGGTATATCCCTTTTCTGCATTTTTTCTGATTTTTCATATCTGATCCTTTTTATTCGCCTGTGATCGGCGGATTTTAAAAATGAAAAGCCTTATTCTTCCGTTTCATTCTGGCTCTCTTACTATTGTTCGGCGAATTATCGAAACGCTGGATGCAACGTTTGGGAACTATCCTGTAATACCAATGCAACGATAAAGAATGACTGGTATTTTGATACATCGTCCCTTGATGGGTCGGGACTTCACAGGTATAACCGATCTTCCATCCGGAATCACGTCCTCCCGGAATATTCACTCCTAAATGTACTAACAAGGTACCTACCTGCAATCCTTCGAATTGATCCCCCCGGACACCCAAACCGATCAGTCCGAAACGCTCTTCCTCCCAGCAAACTCCGAATTGTAAATTCCGCATAACCGACTGCACATCGATCATTACGTACGGAGAAAGCACTGTATTGATCTGATTCCCTAAAGCAAAAGGATGTGCATACGAAACATATCCCGAATACCGGCGATTCAACAGATTTTCTTCGGAAGAAGCAGACCCGTGTTCGGATAAAAACGACTGAGTGGATTCTATGATATGATATACAGAAAACCCATACTCCAAACTAGCCACCCCATGCCAGGCCACATTGAAATCGGTCTGACCGTAAATACCGGCGGCCATATCGAATATCGGCACTTTATCGGCATAAAAACTCATCAACTCAGGGGAGATATCCAAAATCTGACCGTAAAAAGGATCGAACTGATCTCCCAGTGTCAACTTCGAGGGATCCACGCTTTTACAATATAGGCTAGGTTGCAGACCGACCTGCAACACCGTAGAACGTGACAGTTTCACCCGGGCCGACAAGGCGGCAGCAAACAGCTGGGTCACTTACATCACCGAACTTTCCTGATCGCGTTGATAAAACAGAGAGAGACCTCCCAAGCCGAAAGTCCTTTTCTCCTGAAAGGCATAATCAGCCGAAACAAAATAAGACCTGAAATCCAACGGCTTACTCCAATATGACCGTTGCATACCGATATTCACACCCGCTAATCCATCAAAACCTGAATAGGCCGGATTATTAAAAGATTTCCACATAAATGGATGAGATACCTTCGTATCCTGCGCCTGTAAACGGACAGACACCACCAGTAACAAAAATGTCACCGATATTATTAATCGAATACCCACACACATTAATTTTTCATGAATAATGAATCGTGACAAATTTAGCTTTTTTACAACTCCTTTCAAATTAATCACTTTAATTTATTCCTTTGTAAAAAAAACAAAAAATCATTTTTTTTCTGATGAAATTTTGTCACTTTCAAAAAAAGCCATATCTTTGCATCGCTTTTGAGAAATATTCCTTAGTAGCTCAGTTGGTTAGAGCGGCGGACTGTTAATCCGTAGGTCGTAGGTTCAAGTCCTACCTGAGGAGCAAAATGACTGAGCCACCTTCTATAAGGTGGCTTTTTTGTTTGAATCTTAAAATACAGACCATGAAAAAGATTTTACCACAAGTTTTTTTTATTCTGGCTATTCTTTTGCTTTTACTCAAATTAGTCTTATCAATCTATAGTCGTTACGATCTTTTTACAGGAATGGATAATTGGAAATATC
>CAJKZL010000715.1 GCA_905204385.1 uncultured Odoribacter sp.
AACATCATTTAGTAGAATGAATGGATGTCGGAAATGAGAATAAGGTCTGTGAAACGGTTATAACCGAGTATGATTTATCGGAGTGTATAAATGATGAGTATTTGATTCCTTATTTGAATTTCGACAGGAATCGAATCGCTTCAATGCCATTGCCTGTCAAAAAAATCCTGGCTCTTTATACTTTTATCGGTGTCTCGATGGAAGAAATGTTCGGCGACAGTTTGGCGCAGTCTTTTGGCGATTTCGAGTCCCTGGCGCAAGTGCGGGACACATTGCTTCATGACAGCGACCTTACATTGCCCGACGAATCCATTTATTATTGTGTTAAAATAATCCAGACAAAAGAAGGAATATTTGTAGAAGCGGACGGAAGGAAAGATCATTTTGTAATATCCGGGACCGGTGAGGTTTGTCGGCTGGATTCTTAAAAACATTCGATGTATAAAGAAAGGAACGGCACCGATCGGGTCTGTTTTGGTATAAAAAAGGAAGCAAATATGGCATGTAAAGTAGTGATAACCGGAGCAGCCGGAAATTTAGGCGGTCTGCTGGCAGAGAATATCCTTGACAGAGAAGTGGAATTGCGTTTATTGATTCATAAGAAGCAACCTGGACCTGCTTTAGCCGCCCGTAGGAATGTCCGGATCTTTCCGATAGACCTGGCTGATAAGACTACCTTGACCGATGCTTTGCAGGGGGCGGATGTGATTGTCCATTTTGCCGGAGTTTTATTCAAGGCAAATCCTGAAAAATTTTTACCTGTTACCAATACTTTATATTTTAAGAATCTGTTGGAAGTTGCCCTGGAAGCCGGAGTGAAACGGCTCATACTGATCAGTTTCCCGCATGTAGAAGGAGAAACGACGCCGCAACATCCTGCAACCGGAAAAATAGACGGACATCCTGCGTCGATACATGCCCAGACCCGTTTGGAGGAAGAAAAATTGTTGTTTGCATGCGGGAATAGACTGGAAGCGGTTAGTTTACGCGTGGGAATGGTTTATGGACGGGGCATTTTGATGATAGATGCCGCCCGCTGGTTTTCCCGTTATCGTTTGTTGGGCATATGGCGGAAGCCAACCTGGATTCATTTGATTGCGGCACCCGATTTTGTATCTGCAGTAAAACAGGCAATTTTTAAAGCTGACATAAACGGTATTTATCATATCGGAGATGATGGGGTTGAGACTTTGCAGCAATTTCTGGACGATGCTACTCATCATTGGGGGACAGGCCGCCCCTGGCGGATGCCGTTGTTTATGATCTATGCCGCTGCTTATACATGTGAACGGTTCTCTTGGCTAACGGGATGCCGAAGCCCGCTGACCCGTGATTTTATTACCATCGGTCGCATGTCCTATTATGGGGATACAAGCAGGATGAAAGCGGATTTATTGCCTCGTCTGCAATACCCTACCTATCGGCATGGGATACATATTTTGTAGATTAAGATTGTTTTGGGATAATCGATTCTAGGTGTGATAATTGGGGTGTCTGTCGATGGTTTTCGGTTTTCTGTAGACTGGCGTAAAATTGCCTCTGGAAAAAATAGCCGGAATATATTGCCAACTGCACAATAGAAAAAGGATTTCCATACCAGTTTACCGATAGTTCAGTTGCTGTCGTCTAGGGTGTATTTGTATAGGTAGAATTGAGATAAAGCCGCGCCGATCATTATGAATTTCCTCAGGGAAATAATTTCTGGGATCAGGCAAAGAGGTTCACTTTACGTTGTATGATTATTCCAGTACAAACGGCAATACATCGGGGCGTGCAGGGATGGCGTCGGGCCGGTAATGAAATTCTTCGTAAGAAAAGGCCGTCAACTCCTCCCGGGTTTTCAGGCGATTCTGAAGAATATAACGGGTCATCGCACCCCGGCACATTTTAGCGTATACTACGACGGTTTTTAGTTTTTCTCCTTCGCAAACGAAAAACTGAGGCTCCAGCACT
>CAJKZL010000716.1 GCA_905204385.1 uncultured Odoribacter sp.
ATTCCCCGGTTAAGGGCTGCCGTTTTCCCTTTCCGTTCGGGCTGATGACATACGGTCGCTTCAGGATAGGCGGCTAATTTTTCGTCGGTGCGGTCGGTGCTTCCATCGGTGATCCATAAGAAATGCAATCGTCCGGGCGGATATTTCAAGGCCTTGCAATTTTTCATTTTCAGATCTACAATGTCTTCTTCATTGTATGCGGCAATCACTAGGGTGACTTCGGGAAGTTCGGAAAAGGAAGGATAATGCTTTTCTTTTTTCAGAAACGCCTTTATTTTGATGGCGATATACAAAAACATGCCATATCCGATGTAGGTGTAGAATACAAAGAAAACACCCGTCCAGAATAAGATCTGAAGGAAAGTTGCCGGCATGAATCAGATGTATTTTTCGATGGTTTGTTTCAATAGCGGGCTTGAAAGGGGCTTGGTTAGAAAATCGTTGCATCCGGCTTCCAGCACTCTGATGCGGTCCTGGTCGAAGGCGAAGGCCGTGAGTGCGATGATCGGAATTTCCCGGGATTCCTCGCGGATAATCCGGGTTGCTTCCAAGCCGTCCATAACGGGCATTTTCACGTCCATCAAAATCAAATCGGGATTATTGTTTTTAAACATATCTACGGCTTCCTGGCCATTGTATGCGTGCAAAAGATGATAGGTTTTTCCTAAGATTGCTTTTAGCAGGAGAAAATTACTTTCCACATCTTCAGCTACTAAAATGGTTTTGAGAGAGGAGCCTTCCATGATAATTCACTTTTAAACTGAACAAAGGTAATTGATTTTTTCTTTCTTTACAAACGTAATAAACAAATAATGGGCTTATGATCGCTCCAGCTCAGGTCTTCGGATCGGTAGTCCAGGCATTCGAATGCCGGGGAATAAAGGACATAGTCGATTCTGAGCAGCCGGTGTAAGCCCCGGAAGGTATAGCCATATCCTTTTCCCTTGCTCCGGAAACTATCTTTGAGTTCTCCTTTCACCTGCCGATAGGTGTAACTGGAAGGGGGATCGTTGAAGTCGCCGCAGATGATCAGCGGCAATGAAGTGGTATCCGCCATCTCCCGGACGATATCGGCTTGGGAGGCCCGGATGCTGGAGCTTTGGAGCAAAGTGGCCGAGATATCGTTGTAAACGGAGTAAAGTTGTTGAGGATCGGAATTGTCGAACTCCTTTTTTTTGAGCGCTTTTCTTTTGCTGTAAAAATTAGTCGTTTCCAGGTGACAGCTCACGACCCGTATAGTCTGTCCGTTTATCCGGATATCCGCCCACATGGCATCGTTGGATTTGGAAGCCAATGGCAGCCGGCCATGACTCAGAATGGGAAATTTACTATAGATGGCAGAGCCGTTGGCGGTGGACCCGGGGAGGTATTCCACGGCATGATAGGGCAGTCCCAGAAGTTTGCTCAGGGTATCGGCTTTTAATTTCGTTCTTTCGGAATATTCCTGAAAACAGGCGATGTTTATCTGCTGTTCGCGGAAATATGCGGCGATAGGGTAATAAGTATCCTGCTTTTCCCAGGATCGGAATCCTCCGACATTATACGAAGCTATCCGGATCACGGTGGTATCGTGGGGAGAAACAGGCACCGGAGAGCTGATCTGGAAAATGGAAGTCAGATAGCCGCTGTTTAATAAAATGACGGCAAGCGGCACGCCGGCCCATCCGCTTTTCCTGAAAATCCAGTAGATGGCGACGCATAAGTTAGCCAACAGGATAGCAGGCATAACAAATCCCGCCCAGGTTATTAATCCCGATTCCGCCGGATCGGTCCAGGCGGCTAAAAAGGCCAGTATTCCAGCGCTTGCAATCAACAGTGTCAGAGGATATAATAGCAAGGATTGGAAAAATTTCAGTGCGGCCATAAGGTTGTCGTTTTAGAGGAATCGTCCGATGCGGCGTTATTGTTTATAAAGCAGGTTTTCTACCGGAGGATC